>NZ_MLYN01000045.1:0-37939 GCF_001866675.1 Streptomyces sp. MUSC 14 | reverse complement strand
CCCTCCCACCCGGCATTTCCCCCGCCCACCCACCCGGCGTTCCCGGAGGCGGCCGAAGAGGCCGTCGGCAACGCGACCCTGCGCGCCAATCTGCGGCACGCCACGCACACCATCCGCGCCAAGCGGGCCAGAGCGGTGGCGGAGGTGTCCGACTGGGCCGGGCTGCGGGAGGCGGGCCGGCGCATCAAGGACCACACGCTGCGCCATCTCGACCGGTATCTGGAGCAGTTGGAGGAGTCGGTCACCGCGGCGGGCGGCACGGTCCACTGGGCGGCGGACGCCGCCGAGGCCAACCGGATCGTCACCCGGCTCGTCAAGGAGACGGGCGAGTCGGAGGTCGTGAAGGTCAAGTCGATGGCCACGCAGGAGATCGGGCTCAACGAGGCCCTTCTCGACGAGGGCATCCGCGCCTACGAGACCGATCTCGCCGAGCTGATCGTGCAGTTGGGCAGGGACCGGCCCTCGCACATCCTCGTCCCGGCCATCCACCGCAACCGGGGCGAGATCCGGGACATCTTCGCGAAGGAGATGGGCGCGTGGGGCCGCCCGGCCCCCGAGGGCCTGACCGACACACCCGCCGAACTCGCCGAGGCGGCCCGGCTGCATCTGCGGGAGAAGTTCCTGCGCGCCAAGGTGGGCGTCTCCGGCGCCAACTTCATGGTCGCCGAGACCGGCACCCTGGTGGTCGTGGAGTCCGAGGGCAACGGCCGTATGTGCCTCACCCTCCCCGAGACGCTGATCTCCGTCGTGGGCATCGAGAAGGTGGTACCGACCTGGCGTGACCTGGAGGTCTTCCTCCAGACGCTGCCCCGCTCCTCGACCGCCGAGCGCATGAACCCGTACACCTCGACGTGGACCGGCACCACCGACGGCGACGGTCCGAGCGCCTTCCACCTGGTCCTGCTCGACAACGGCCGCACCGACACCCTCGCCGACCGGGTCGGCCGCCAGGCCCTGCGCTGCATCCGCTGCTCGGCCTGTCTCAACGTCTGCCCGGTCTACGAGCGCGCGGGCGGGCACGCCTACGGCTCGGTCTACCCGGGCCCGATCGGCGCCGTCCTCAGCCCCCAACTGCGGGGCACCGCGAGCGAGATCGACGCCTCGCTGCCGTACGCGTCGAGCCTGTGCGGGGCCTGCTACGAGGTCTGTCCCGTGGCCATCGACATCCCGGAGGTGCTGGTGCACCTGCGGGAGCGGGTGGCGGAGGGCGGTCCGGCCGTGCGGGAGGGCAACCGGGTGCTCCTGAAACCCGCCAGGGGACACGCGGCCGAGCGCGCGGCCATGCGCGCGGCCCGCTGGGCGCTGGCCCGCCCCGGCGCCCTGCGCACCGGACAGCGGATCGCCTCCCGCACCCGCCGGCTGCACCCCCGCACCCTGCCCGGCCCGGGCCGGGCCTGGACCGGCACCCGGGACCTGCCCCCGGTGCCGGCGCAGCCGTTCCGGGACTGGTGGCAGCGCACCCGCGGCGGAAAGGACGAGGCCAAGTGAGCAGCAGGGAAAGGGTGTTGGGCCGGGTGCGACGGGCGCTCGCCGACGTGGTCCCGGACGAGCGGCCGTACGAGGAAGCCGTGGGCCGGGACTATCTGCGCGCGCACGGGCGGCGTACCACCGAGGAGACGGTGGACCTGCTGGCGGAGAACCTGGCGGACTACCGGGCGCTCGTGCACCGCACCGCTGCCGAGGAGCTGCCGTACCTGGTCATGCGGCTGCTGGCCGAGCGCGGCTCGCCGGAGGTGCTGGTGCCGTCCGGGCTGCCGCCGGAGTGGATGTCCGCCGCGGACCCGGTGCGGATCCACGACCGGGCGGTGAGCACACCGCAGCAGCTGGACCGGGTGGGCAGTGTGGTGACGGGGTGTGCGGTGGCGATCGCCGAGACGGGCACGATCGTCCTGGACGGCTCCCCCGACCAGGGCCGGCGCCGCATCACGCTGATCCCGGACCACCACATCTGTGTCGTCCGGGTCCCGGACCAGGTCGTCTCCTCCGTGCCCGAGGCCCTCGAACGCCTCGATCCGGCCCGGCCGTTGACGTGGATCTCGGGCCCCTCGGCGACGAGCGACATCGAGCTGGACCGGGTCGAGGGCGTACACGGCCCGCGCACGCTGGAGGTGGTCCTGCTCGGCTGACCGGGCTCCGTTCCGCCACGCCGGCGGGCAGGGCGCGGACGGCGCCGTTAGCGTGGGGGAATGATCCGGTTCGAGCAGGTCACCAAGCGGTATCCGGACGGTACGACGGCCGTGGACGACCTCTCCTTCGAGGTCGACGAGGGCGAGCTGGTCACCCTCGTCGGGCCGTCCGGCTGCGGCAAGACGACGACCATGATGATGGTGAACCGGCTCATCGAGCCGACCTCGGGCCGGATCCTCGTCGAGGGCGAGGACGTCGCCCGCGTCGACCCGGTGCGGCTGCGCCGGCGGATCGGGTACGTCATCCAGCAGGTGGGCCTCTTCCCGCACCGCACCGTCCTGGACAACACCGCGACGGTGCCCGCGCTGCTCGGCTGGAAGCGGGCGAAGGCCCGGGCGCGGGCCGCGGAGCTGCTCGATCTGGTCGGGCTCGACCCGGCGACGTACGGTCCGCGCTACCCGGAGCAGCTGTCCGGCGGGCAGCGGCAGCGGGTCGGGGTGGCGCGGGCGCTCGCCGCGGATCCGCCGGTGCTGCTGATGGACGAGCCGTTCGGCGCGGTCGACCCGGTGGTGCGCGAGCAGTTGCAGGACGAGTTCCTGCGCATGCAGGCCGCGGTGCGCAAGACGGTGCTGCTGGTCACGCACGACATCGAGGAGGCGGTCCGGCTCGGTGACCGGATCGCGGTGTACGGGCAGGGACGGATCGAGCAGTTCGACACGCCGGGGGCGGTGCTGGGGGCGCCCGCCACGCCGTACGTCGCCTCCTTCGTGGGCGCCGACCGCGGCCTGAAACGGCTGTCGGTCACCGAGATCGAGCCGGACGACCTGGAGCAGCCGCCGGTGGCCCGGCTGGACGAGCCCGCCGGGCGGGCCGAGGAGCGGCTGCGGGCCGAGGGGGCGCGCTGGGCGGTCGTGCTCGACCCGGACGGCGATCTGCACGGCTGGGTCGGCCTCGACGCGCTGGCGGCGGGCGGCACGGTCGGCGAGCGCACGCACCGGATGACCGCGTGGGTGCCGGTGGGCGCGCCGCTGAAGCAGGCGTTCGGGGTGATGCTCCAGTACGACGCCGGGTGGGTCGCGGTGCTGGACGGCGCGCGCTTCCTCGGCGTCCTCACCCCGGCGAAGCTGCACGAGGCGCTGCGCCGCTCGGTGGACGCGGACGCGCGGGGCGTGGCGCGGGGGCAGGTGCCGTTCGACTCGGTGTCGGACGCCTGAACCGGACGGCGCCGACGGGTGCGGCCGGCCGGGCTACTTCAGCAGGCCCTTGTCCGTGAGATAGGTGCGGGCGACGTCGGCGGGCAGCCGGCGCCAGCTGTCGACCTGCTGGTTCATGGACGCCAGGTCGGCCGTCGTCAGGACGTCGTTGAGCCTGCCGAGCGCCTTGGTCACGCCCTCGCCGCCCGCGCGGGAGCGGTTGACGACCGGGACGATGTAGTCGGCGTTCTGGAGGTGCTTGTCGTCGGCGAGGAGCACCAGGCCGAACTGGTCCAGCGTGGCGTCCGTGCTGGTGGTCAGCACCATCTGGTCCCGGCCCGCCTGCACGGCGCGCTTGGCCTGGGTGGTGCCGACGCCCTTGGGGTCGACGCCGGTGACGTCGATGCCGTAGACCTTCTTCAACCCCGGTTCGCAGTAAGGCCGTTGAATGCACTCGTCGCCCGCCGCGAGGCGCACCCTCAGCCCCGAGGCGCCCAGGTCGCTGAGGTTCTTGAGGCGGTGTGCGCGGGCGTAGTCGGCGCGTACGGCGAAGGCGTTCTGGTCGACGGCGCGGCCGGGCGGCAGGACGGTGAGGCCGCGCGGGGCGGCGAGCCCGCGCAGGGCCCGCATCGTCGCGTCGAGGTCGGGTGAGCCGACGGGGGTGGCGTCGGCGCCGTGGGTCTTGGCGTTCAGCCAGTCGGCGAGGGTGGCCGCGTACTCGGGCACGACGTCGATCTGGCCGGACTCCAGGGCCGGTTCGTACAGCTCCCGGTTGGCGACCGTGATCATCGAGGTGCGGTAGCCGGCCCGGTTCAGGAGCTGGGCGTACAGCTGGGCGAGCAGGTCGCTCTCGGTGAAGCCGGCGGAGCCGATCGTGAGGTGGTGGCTGTCACCGGGCGGTGCGGTGACCGCCCCGCGGTTCTCCAGGGAGGGGCCGGTGGCGCAGCCGGTCAGGGCGAGGAGCAGGAGGACGGCGGGCAGGGCTCTTCTCATCGGCCGCCCCTGGCCCACGCCGGTGCCAGGCGTTCGGCGGTCTCGAAGACGCCCTCGACGACGAGCGCGAACGCGGCGACCAGGATCGCGCCGGCGACCACCTGAGGGGTGCTGGCCAGGTTGAATCCGGCGGTGATGATCCGGCCGAGGCCGCCGCCGCCCGCGAGCGCGGCGATGGTGGCGGTGGCGACGAGCTGGACGGCGGCGATCCGCACCCCGGTCATGACCAGCGGGAGCGCGAGGGGCAGCTCCACGCGCAGCAGCATCTGCGTTCCGGTCATCCCCATGCCGCGGGCCGCCCGGACGACGCCGCGGTCGACCTCACGCATGCCGACGTAGGCGTTGGTGAGCAGCGGCGGGACGGCGAACAGCACCAGTGCCACCACGGTGGGTCCCTCCCCCCATCGGCCCACGGGGGTGAGGAGCAGCAGCACCAGGACGGCGAAGGTGGGCACGGCACGGCCGGCGTTGGAGAGGTTCACGGCGAGCGCGCCGCCCCTGCCGAGGTGGCCGAGGACCAGGGCGACCGGAAGCGCGAGCGCGCAGCTCACGGCGAGGCAGACGACGGTGAGGACGAAATGCTGGAGCAGCCGGTGCCGGATGCCGTCGTCGCCCGACCAGTGCGCGGGGTCGGTGAGCCAGTGCCAGGCCGCGGTGAGCGTGTTCACGGCCGGGCCGCCGTCCGGTCGTTCATGCGCGGCCCGCTCTCGTCCCGAGGAGCCGGGTGCTCGGCCGCCCGCGTGCGGCGGGCGCGCGGGCCCGGCCGGCCCTCGTCCACGGTGTGACGAGCCGCTGCACGCCGAGCAGGAGCAGGTCGGCGGCGACGGCGATCAGCACGCACAGCACCGACGCGGTGAGCACCTGGGCCTTGAAGTAGGTGTTCATGCCCGCGTAGATGAGGTTTCCGAGGCCGCCGAAGCCGACGATCGCGCCGACCGTGACCAGGGAGACCGCCGACACGGTGGCGATGCGCAGCCCCGCCATCGCGGCGGGCAGGGCGAGCGGCAGCTCGACGGTGAGCAGGAGGCGGACCGGGCCGTAGCCGAGTCCGCGCGCGGCCTGCCGGGTCTCCTCGGGGACCGCGCGCAGGCCCGCGAGGATGTTCCGGACGAGGAGGGTGAGGGAGTACAGCACGAGTCCGGCGACGACGAGGCCGGCGGACAGGCCGTAGACCGGCAGGAGCAGGGAGAACATGGCGAGCGACGGGATGGTGTAGAGGATCGTCGTCAGGGCGAGGACCGGTCCTGCCGCCCAGCGCCAGCGGCGGGCCAGCACCGCGAGCGGCACGGCGATGACGAGGCCGACGAGGACCGACAGGGCGGTCAGCTGGAGGTGCTGGACGGTCGCGTCGAGCAGGATCTGCCGGCGGGTGCGCAGATAGGCGCCGCAGATCCAGGCGTTGCGTGCGAGGCAGTCGTGCGGCGGGGTGGTCACCGTCTCATTGGACCGGGCGGGCGAGCGCGGGGGCGCGTTGTGCTGGCCCGTACGGGGCGCGGGGCTGTGCGGGCAGGCGGCCGCGCCGCGCGGCCGGGACCGGCCTGCAGGCGGCCGACGGCCGGCTCAGTCCATCCCCGCCGCGTCCATGAGCGCCGTCGCGGTCGTCACGGCCAGTCCGTCCTCCAGGTGTTCGACCCGCGCGCCGGCCCGCGCGCTCGCGCCGTCGAAGACCAGGACGAGCTGGCGGGCGAGCAGTTCGGGGTCGCGGGCGCCGCCGCGCTCGGCCTCGGCACGCAGGCTCTCCGTCAGCCGCTGCTTGACGGCGCGGGCGACCACGCTCGCCGGGTGCTCGGGGTCCTTCAGCTCGACCAGGACGGCCAGGTAGGGGCAGCCGCGGTAGTCGGGGTCCGCGGCGGCGCCGGTGACCTGCTCGAAGACATGGAGGATGCGCTCGCGCGGGGTCGCGTGGTCCGGGTCGGGGTGCGCGAGGCGGGCCTCGTAGCGCGGGATCCGCTGCTCCAGGCTCGCGGCCAGCATCGCGTCCTTGCTGTCGAAGAGCTGGTACATCGATCGCTTGGAGACGCCCGCCTCCCGGCACAGGGCCTCGATGCCGATGCCGACGCCGTCGCGGTAGGAGAGCCGGGCGGCCGCGTCGAGCAGCCGGTCGCGGGAGGACGCCCTGTCGGTGGTGGTGGCCATACGGCGAGGCTACCCGGCGGACGGGCGGTCGGGAAACCGATCGGTGTATGCACGTGACAGGGACGGTGAACAAGCGCTTAGATAGGAGTCCGGATCCCGCTCCCCGACCCGCCGGAGGCCCCGTTGTTCACGTCCGTCGACGACGTCTCCGCCCGCCTCGCCGGGACCGGCTACCTCGCCTCGCCCACCGTCGCGACGACCGTGTTCCTCGCCGACCGGCTGGGCAAGCCGCTGCTGGTCGAGGGCCCGGCCGGGGTGGGCAAGACCGAGCTGGCCAAGGCCGTGGCCCAGGTGGCCGGAGCCCGGCTGGTGCGGCTCCAGTGCTACGAGGGCGTGGACGAGTCCCGGGCGCTGTACGAGTGGAACCACGCCAAGCAGCTGCTGCGCATCAGCGCGGGCCGCGACGAGAGCTGGGACGAGACCCGCACCGACATCTTCAGCGAGGAGTTCCTGCTCCCCCGCCCGCTGCTCACCGCCATCCGCGGCGACGAGCCGACGGTGCTCTTGATCGACGAGACCGACAAGGCCGACGTCGAGATGGAGGGCCTGCTGCTGGAGGTGCTCAGCGACTTCCAGATCACGGTCCCGGAGCTGGGCACGGTCAGCGCGACCCGCCGCCCGTTCGTCGTCCTCACCTCCAACGCCGGCCGGGAGCTGTCCGAGGCGCTGCGCCGGCGCTGTCTGTTCCTGCACATCGGCTTCCCCGAGGAGGAGCTGGAGCGGCGGATCGTCCGGCTGAAGGTGCCGGGCCTGACCGAGGCGCTGGCCGCGTCGGTCGTCCGGGTGGTCGGCGCGCTGCGCGCGATGGACCTGCGCAAGGCGCCGTCCGTCGCCGAGACCATCGACTGGGCGCGCACCCTGCTGGCCCTGGGCGCCGGCGCGCTGGACGAGACGGTCGTCCGGGACAGCCTCGGGGTGATCCTCAAGCACCAGGACGACATCCAGAAGGCGGCGGCGAAGCTCGACCTGGACGCCCTGTGACCGAGGTCGCCGAGCGGATCACCGGCCTGGTCGGGGCGCTGCGCGCGCACGGGATGCGGATCGGCACCGGCGAGACCGTGGACGCGGCCCGCGCCGCGCGGGAACTCGGCTTCGCCGACCGGGAGTTGCTGCGGGAGGGGCTCGCCGCGACGCTGCTGCACGGCCCCGGGCAGCGAGCGGTGTTCGACCCCGTCTTCGACCTGTACTTCCCGCGCGCGACGGGCGGCCCGGACGGCTCCGGATCCGACCGGGACGAGCTGCGCGACCGCCTGGCCGAGGCGCTGGCCGCGGGCGATCAGGTGATGATGGCCCGGCTGGCGGCCGAGGCCGTCGACGGCATGGGCGGATACGGCAGCTCGCCCGGCGCCGACGGCTTCTCGGCGTACCAGACCCTCGACCGGCTGCGCCCGCAGACCCTGCTGGCCCGCGTACGTGCGGACCTGCGGGGCGGGAGCGGCGACGGCAGCGGCAGCGGCAGCGGCTTCGCGGACCGGCTGCTGGACGACGAGATCCGCGCCCGGATCGAGCAGTTCCGGCGGATGGTCGGCGCGGAGGCGCGGCGCCGGGTGGCCGAGCGGCGCGGAGCGGACGAGATCGCCCGGCGCGGTGTCGTACCGACCGCGGACCGGGTGGACTTCCTGTTCGCGGGCCGGGACCAACTGGCCGAGCTGCGCAGGGCGGTTCAGCCGCTCGCGCGCAAGCTGGCCACCCGGCTGGCCGCGCGCCGGCGCCGGGCCGCGCGCGGCTCCGTCGACCTGCGCCGCACCCTGCGGTCCTCGCTGTCCACGGGCGGGGTGCCGATGCGGCCGGTGCTGCGCCGGCGCCGCCCGGTCCGCCCCGAACTGGTCCTGCTGTGCGACGTGTCCGGCTCGGTGTCGGGTTTCTCTGACTTCACGATGCTGCTGGTGCAGGCGCTGCACGACCAGTTCAGCAAGATCCGGGTGTTCGCCTTCGTCAACCGGCTGGACGAGGTGACCGCACTGCTCGACCACGGCCGCGCCGACCCGGACGGGCTCGGAGCCCGCATCCGCGCCGAGGCCACGCTGACCGGCTGGCACGGCAGCAGCGACTACGGCGTGGCGCTGGGCGAGTTCGCCGAGCGGTACGGCGCCGCGGTCGGCCCGCGCACGACGGTGTTCGTCCTCGGCGACGCCCGCACCAACATGAGCGATCCGAACCTGGCCGCCGTGCGCGAGGTCGCCCGGCGCGCCCGGCGCGTGTACTGGCTGAACCCGGAGCCCCAGGACCGCTGGGGCACCGGCGACTCGGCCGCACCCGCCTACGCGGAACTGGTCGAGATGCACGAGTGCCGTACGGCTCGTCAGCTCAGCGCCCTGATCGCCCGGCTGCTTCCGGTGTGATCGACTGGTCCGCGACGACCGCGATCCGCACCTGAACCGCGCCCGACCGGCGCCGAAGGACATACGCCATGAACCCCTCCCCCGTCTCGCTCGGCAGCTTCCCCACCCCCGTCGAACCCGCGCCCCGGCTCGCCGCCGCGCTCGGGCTCGGCCCGGAGGACCTGTGGATCAAACGGGACGATCTGACCGGTCCGGGCGGCGGCGGGAACAAGATCCGCAAGCTGGAGTGGACGGCGGGCGCGGCGCTCGCCGAGGGCGCCGACACGCTCGTGACCACCGGCGCCCCGCAGAGCAACCACGCCCGGCTGACCGCCGCCGCGGCTGCCCGGCTGGGCCTGGCCGCCGTTCTCGTGCTGCGGGGCGAGCCCGGCGCCGCACGGTCCGGGAACCTGGCCCTGGACGGGCTGTTCGGGGCGCGGATCGCGTGGGCGGGCGAGGTCGACCGGGCGGGGCTCGACGCGGCGGCGGCCGACGTGTGCGCACGGCTGCGGGCCGAGGGTGCCCGGCCCGCGCTGATCCCGTTCGGCGGGTCCGGCGTGCTCGGCGCCCGGGGCTACGTGCGCTGCGGCGAGGAGCTGGACGAGCAGCTGCCCGAGCTGCGCACGGTGGTGGTCGCGCTCGGCTCGGGCGGCACCATGGCCGGCCTGGTCGCGGCCCTGGGCGCCGGCGCGGTGCTCGGTGTCGACGTGGGCGCGCTGGCCGACCCGGCCGCGGCGGTCGCGGAGTTCGCGACACCGCTGACGTCGCGCCAGGTCACGGCCGAGGAGCTGCGGGTGCGCCGGGACCAGGTGGGCGACGGGTACGCGACGCTGACCGGCCCGGCCGCCGAGGCACTGCGGCTCGCCGCCCGTACCGAGGGCCTCGTCCTCGATCCCGTCTACACCGGCCGCGCCCTGGCCGGTCTGCGCGCGGCCGTCGCCGACGGCGACATCCGGCCGGGCGAGAAGACGGTCTTCGTGCACACCGGCGGGCTGCCGGGCCTGTTCGGGCACGCGGACGCGGTGGCTTTCGCGGAGGCGGGGGCGACGGAGTTCCCCCGTAGCACGGGCTGAGCGGGGCCGCGGAGAATTCTTCGGGGTGCACCCGCAACCTCGCCCGGGGCCGGACGTCTGTCGGGGTGGAGGCCTCCACTTCGACCAGTTGTCCGACCCGAGCGAGCGAAGGAACCCATGACCGCACACCGAGCCCATCGCCCCAGCACCGTCCGCAGGCTGCGGGCCGCCCTGGGGGTCTCCGCCGTAGGCGCGGCCCTGGCCGTCGCCGGCACCGTCACCGCCCAGGCGGCCCAGAGCGACAGCCACTCCCCCGCCCGTACGGCCGCCCCGTCCCCGGTGCCGTCCTCGCCCGGTACGGCCACCCCGTCCCCGGTGCCGTCGCCGGTGGGCACGCGGCCCCCGCGGCCCGAGCCGAGCACGTCGCAGCCCGGACCGGCCACCCCGTCGCCGGTGCCGTCGCCGGTGGGCACGCGGCCCCCGCGGCCCGAGCCGAGCACGTCGCAGCCCGGACCGGCGACCCCGACGGCGGTGCCGTCGCCCGTGCCCGCCACCTCGAGCCCCGTGCCCGCCGCCCCGCGCCCGGTGCCGTCCACCAGCGCGCCGGAGCCCGCCCCGGTACCGAGCCAGGTGCCGGGGCACGGACCGCGGCACGGCCACCCCACGCCGGCGCCGGTACCCCCGCGGCACTGAGGCAGTAGCACCTAGCAGGGCCGGGCGGGGAACCGGATCCGCTCCCCCGCCCGGCCCCGGGAGATCCATGACGACAGCGACACCACCGGCGGCGGTCCTGCCCCAGAACCGGACCGGCACCCCGTGGCGGCCCGCACGCCGATGGCGGTTCGGGCGGCTCCCGCGACCGCGCCCGCCGTGGGCCCGCGCGCTGGCCCGCGCCACCCGTACGGACACACCGCCCGCCGCACCGACGACACCGGGCACCGGTACGACCACCGCTCCGCACCCCGAACTGCCGCCGGGCATCGAGGAGTTGTACCACCACCGCCGGCTGTCCCTGGTCCGGCTGGCGGTGCTGCTGGTGGACGACGTACCGACGGCCGAGGACGTCGTCCAGGACGCCTTCACCGCGCTCTTGCGCCGGCACGGCCACCGGCTCGCCTCGCTCGACGACCCGGAAGCGTATCTGCGCACCAGTGTCGTCAACACGGCCCGCTCGGTGCTGCGCCGCCGCAGGACCGTACGGGCACATCCCCCCGCGCCCGAGGAGCACGCGCCCGCCCCCGAGGAGGACGTGCTGCTGCACGAGGACCACCGGGAGGTACTGGCCGCGCTGCGCACCCTGACCCGGCGGCAGCGGGAGGTGCTGGTGCTGCGCTACTGGTCGCATCTGACCGAGGCCGAGATCGCGGCGACGCTCGGTCTGTCCCGGGGCACCGTCAAGTCCACGGCCAGCCGGGCCCTGGACGCCCTCGGCCGACGTCTGGAGGGGCTGCGATGAACGACTCCGGTAGCGGCAGCGCACCGGGACAGGTCGAGGAGCGGCTGCGGGCCGCCCTGGCCGCGCGGGCGCACTCCGTGGGCCCGGCCGACCTGCGGCCGCTGCGTCCGCCCACCGTGACGGTACGGCCCCGCCGGGTGCCGCTGCGCCGGGGCGCGCTGGGCCTGCTGGCGCTGGCCGCCGTGGCCGCGCTGGTGTTCTTCACGGTGCACGACGGCCCGTCCCGCCCGGCCGAGCCGGCCCGCCCCCCGCACCCGACCGTGGAGGCGCCGTCCTCAGCGGCCCCGAGCCCGACCGCCTCGAACACGGCCGTACCGTCCCCGAGCACACCGCACCCGGAGGCGTCGCAGCCGTGCACCACGTGCCGGTGAACTGCACGCCGGTGAACTACGCGTCCGGGTGGGCGAGTTCCATGACCGCGATCAGCGTGTACCGGCCGCCGTCCGGGCCAAAGAAGACGTACGCACCGTCGGCGACGACGTCACCCGGGCATCGCCGAGCGGCCCACGCGTGCCGGGCACGAGCCCGCCGAGGGGGAACTCGCCCAGCCCATCGACGCGTTCGGTCGCCGGCGCCGCTCCGCGCACATCGGTGCCGATCACGCCCCCGCGACCGGCGACCGGCGCGGCCCGTCTGTCACCCGTCCAGCGAGACGAGCGGGACGGCGGACCACCCCCTGATGCCGGGCGGCTCCGTCGCCGCCCGGTCGATGCGGCTCGACCCCGCCGGCGCACCCGCTCGATGACACGCCCCGGCCCCCGTGAACCGGCGAGACCTCGTGGACCCGCCGGCCCGAAGACACCGCTCGGACGCCATTCGCGGGTCGGGTGGCCCGTCCGCCCGGCGGCGTGGGGCGCCGGCCGCTAGGTTGGACGGCATGAGCAACCTTGACCGCGCGCCCGTACCCAGTGTCTGCGGCGGCCGTGGGTTCGTCGTCGCCGAACCCGTGCGCGAGCTGCTGAGCCCCCGTCAGGTGAAGCTGGGCGAGTCGACCGAGGTGCGGCGCCTGCTGCCCAACCTGGGCCGGCGCATGATCGGCGCGTGGGCCTTCGTCGACCACTACGGCCCGGACGACATCGCCGACGAGCCCGGCATGCAGGTCCCGCCGCATCCGCACATCGGCCTGCAGACGGTGAGCTGGCTGCACGAGGGCGAGGTGCTGCACCGCGACTCGACCGGCAGCCTCCAGACGATCCGCCCCAGGCAGCTGGGCCTGATGACCTCGGGCCACGGGATCAGCCACTCCGAGGAGAGCCCGCGGCCGCACGCCCGCTTCCTGCACGGCGCCCAGCTCTGGGTCGCCCTGCCGGACGAACACCGGCACACCGGCCCGGAGTTCGAGTTCCACCCGGACCTGCCGACGGTCACCGCCGCGGGCCTGACCGCCACGGTGATCCTGGGCGACCTCGACGGCTCGGCCTCCCCCGGTACGACGTACACCCCGATCATCGGCGCGGACCTCGCCCTGACCCGCGGCGCCGACGTCCGCCTCCCCCTGGAGCCGGACTTCGAGTACGGCGTGCTGGCGATGTCCGGCGAGGTACGCGTGGACGACGTGCCGGTGCTCCCGGGCTCCATGCTCTACCTCGGCTGCGGCCGCACCGAGCTTCCGCTGCGCGCCGAGTCGGACGCGGGGATCATGCTGCTGGGCGGCGAGCCGTTCGCGGAGGAACTCGTCATGTGGTGGAACTACATCGGCCGGTCCCAGGAAGAGATCGTCGAGGCCCGCGAGGACTGGATGAAGGGGACCCGCTTCGGCGAGGTGCGCGGCTACGACGGAAGCCCACTGCCCGCACCGGACCTGCCGGCGACACCGCTGAAGCCACGCGGAAGGGTGCGTTGAGCTGCGCGGGCACACCTTCTGACCGCGGTCCCCGCGCAGGCCGTCACACCTCCGACTCGGCTGAGACCTATCCCTGCCGGCTGCCGGACGACGTCGCGCCGGCGCGGCCGGGACGCCGATGGCGCACTGGTCGTCGCAGGCGACGACCGCGCCGGGCGGCCGGTGGCCGTCGGCCGGAGCCGAAGCGCGCGCCTGCCGGGCTCACTCCGAGGGTTCGCACAGGCGTACGGCGAGGGCGGCGATGTCGTCGTCGAGGCGTCCTCTGCTGTAGTGCAGCAGGTCGCGGTGGAGAGCCGTGAGCAGTTCGTGCGGCGGCGTCGGGGGCTGCCGGCGCATCCAGGCCGCCAGCGGGAAGAACTCGCCGTCGTGGGCGCGGGCCTCGGCGACCCCGTCGGTGTAGAGGAGCAGCAGGTCGCCGGGGGTGAAGTCGAACGTGTCGACGCTGTAGTGATCGCCGATCAGGTCCGCGAGGTTGAGCAGCGGCGAGGGGGTGGTGGGTTCGAGGGCGCGGAGTTTCCCGTGGTTCAGCAGGAGCGGCGGGGGGTGGCCGCAGTTGAGGATCCCGATACGGCCGCCCTCGTGCGGGATCTCGACGAGCAGGGCGGTGGCGAAGCGCTCCATCAGCCCCTCGGAGGGGAAGGCGGCGTTGTAGCGGGTGCTGCTGGCGTCCAGCCGGCGCGCGACACCGACCATGTCGGCCTCGCCGTAGGCCGCCTCCCGGAAGGCGTTGACGATCGCCGCGGCGGCCCCCACCGCCGGCAGGCCCTTGCCCCGCACGTCACCGATGAGCAGCCTGACCCCGTAGGGCGTGTCGACCACCTCGTAGAAGTCCCCGCCGATACGGGCCTCCGCCGCGGCCGCGACATACAGCGACTCGATCTCGACGCTGCCGAGGCGGTGCGGCATGGGGCTCAGCACGACCTGCTGCGCCGCGTCGGCGACGAGCCGCACCTGGAAGAGGGTCCGCTCCCGCTGGAGCCGGACGTGGCTGCCGTACGCGGCCGCCACGGTGACCGCGATGATCCCCGCGGCCGTCCACCACGTCCCCAGCCCGGGGAACACCAGACTGAGCCCGATCATCAGAAAGAGGCAGACCGTGCCCAGCAGGACGGTGGGGAGCACCGGCCACATGGAGGCGGCGAGGGCCGGCGCCGCGGGCAGGAGTCGGCTGAAGGCCATGTCCGGAGGGGTGGAATAGGCCAGGCTTGCGATGACGACGGTCAGGACGACCGGCGACAGCCGCACAAAGCTCCCCCGGCCGCGGCGGTGGCGGAGCCGTGGCCGCCCAGACTCGATCACACCTCACAGAATATCTACGCAATCCGGGCACAGCGCTCTGGCGGATCAGCGGCCGCCACCCGTCCGGGCCCGGCGGAGGCCCCATCCCGGGCGATCGCGAGTTCGGCCCAGCGGGTGACCCCGCCGGGGTGGACGCGTATGCCGTGACGTGCGGCGAGGGCACGGACGATCGTCTCGCCCCGGCCGTGCTCGTCCGGGTCGATCCCGGCGCGGGAGCAGCCCGTCGCGAGGTCGGGTCCCGTGTCGGTCACCTCGATGCTCATCGTGCGGGCGTCGCCGTCGGGGCTCCAGGACACCCGCAGCACGGCCGGCGGGCAGGCGTGGATGATCGCGTTGGTGACCAGCTCGGACACCACGAGGAGCGCGTCCTCGACGACGTCCGGGGGCAGGCTCCACTCGGCGAGGATCGCCGCCGTGCTGCGGCGTACGGCGGAGACGGCGCCGGCGACGGGCGGCACCGGACACACGTGGTGGTAGGCCGCCGCCCGAAGCAGCGTGTTCAGCTGTGCCGCCATGGTCTCTCCCGGTGATGTGAGCGACCGGTGCGGCGCCGAGTCCCGGCGCATACCGGCTGAGCAGCAAGTTACGTAGACAATTCAGACAGGTCAATGAACGGCGGTCGGCATTACCGAACGCGGATCTCCCGGGGGCTCCCCGGGCGCGGCCCGCCCGTACGGCGAAGCGTCCACGGCGGTAATAGGCTCGCCTCATGGCCGGACCGGTCCAGTCGATCGAACGGGCGGCGGCGATCCTGCGGCTGCTCGCCGGCGGGCCCCGCCGTCTCGGGCTCGGCGAGGTCGCCGCCTCCCTGGGACTGGCCAAGGGCACCGCGCACGGCATCCTGCGCACGCTTCAGCACGTGGACTTCGTGGAGCAGGACGCGGCGACCGGGAAATACCAGCTCGGAGCCGCCCTGCTGCACCTGGGCACCAGCTACCTGGACGTCAACGAGCTGCGCTCGCGCTCCCTGAACTGGGCCGATGCCCTCGCCGCCCGCAGCGGGGAGACGGTTCGCCTCGGCACGCCCCTGGAGGGCAGCGTACTCGTCGTCCACCACGTGTTCCGGCCGGACGACACCTTCCAGACCCTGGACGTGGGCTCGCTGCTGCCCCTGCACGCCTCCTCGCTGGGCAAGGTACTGCTCGCCTACGGCACCGCGACGATCGAGACCGCCGGGGAGACGGGGCTGGAGGCGTACACCCGGCACACCCTCGTCGACCGCGAGCAGCTCGCCCGGGCGCTCGCCGAGGTCCGGGAGGCGGGCTGGGCCGCCGAGATCCAGGAGATGAGCATGGGCGAGGCCGGGCTCGCCGCGCCGATCCGGGGGCACGGCGGCCTCGTCGTCGGCGCCATCGGACTGTCCGGGGCGGTGGAGCGGATCTGCGACAGCCAGGGCCGCCCCCGCCCGAGTCTGATCACCCTGATCCGCGAGGCCTCACGGGCGATCTCCCGGGACCTCGGAGCCACCCGATGGTAGGCCGGGCCGGCCGCCTCCTCGACCCCTCGGAAGGCAGACCCGATCATGGCTGAACGGTATGTAATGTCCATCGATCAGGGCACCAACTCGACCCGATGCATCCTGTTCGACCGCCGCGGGCGGCTGGTCTCGGTGGCGCAGAAGGAGCACCAGCAGCACTTCCCCGAGCCCGGCTGGGTCGAGCACGACGCCGTCGAGATCTGGCAGAACCTCCGCCGTGTCGTGCCCGAGGCCCTGTCGGTCGCCGGTGTCGACGCAGGTCAGGTCACCGCCATCGGTCTGGCGAACCAGCGCGAGACGACCGTGCTCTGGGACCGGCGGACCGGCGCCCCGCTCGGCCGGGCGATCGTCTGGCAGGACACCCGC
Source organism: Streptomyces sp. MUSC 14 (assembly GCF_001866675.1). Classification (NCBI taxonomy): domain Bacteria; kingdom Bacillati; phylum Actinomycetota; class Actinomycetes; order Kitasatosporales; family Streptomycetaceae; genus Streptomyces; species Streptomyces sp. MUSC 14. The sequence goes on along the minus strand of NZ_MLYN01000045.1, from coordinate 21,715 downwards.
ACGGCACCGCTCGTCGAGGAGCTGCGGGACGACCCCGGCGAGGAGTTCTTCATGGAGCGATGCTGTCTGCCGCCCTCGACCTACTTCTCGGCGCTGCGGATCCGCTGGCTGTTCGACCACGTCAAGGGGCTCCAGCGGCGTGCCGACGACGGCGAGGTGCTGTTCGGAACCATGGAGAGCTGGCTGATCTGGAACCTCACCGGGGGCCCGCAAGGGGGCCTGCACATGACCGACGCCACCAACGCCAGCCGCACGATGCTGATGAACATCCGCTCGCTGGCCTGGGACGACGACCTGCTCGCCTTCTTCGGGGTGCCCCGCTCGATGCTGCCCGAGATCCGGTCGTCCGCAGAGCTGTACGGCGACGCCCGCGCGGTGCTGCCGGGCGTCGCCATCACGGCCGCGCTGGGCGACCAGCAGGCCGCGCTCTTCGGCCAGACCTGCTTCTCCCCCGGCGAGGCGAAGTGCACCTACGGAACGGGCAGCTTCCTGCTGCTCAACACCGGCGCCGACATGGTGCGCTCCCGGCACGGGCTCCTCACCACCGTCGCCTACAAGATCGGGGACCAGCGGCCGGCCTACGCCCTGGAGGGGTCGATCGCGGTCACCGGAGCGCTCGTGCAGTGGTTCCGGGACCGGCTGGGCCTGATCAGCAGCGCCCCGGAGATCGAGACACTCGCCCGGACGGTCGAGGACAACGGCGGCTGCTACATCGTCCCCGCGTTCTCGGGGCTGTTCGCACCGCGCTGGCGCAGCGACGCCCGCGGGGTCATCGTCGGTCTCACCTCGTACATCACCAAGGGGCACCTGGCGCGGGCCGTGCTGGAGGCCACCGGATGGCAGACCCGGGAGGTCGTCGACGCCATGAACGCCGACTCCTCGGTGCCCCTCCAGCAGCTCAAGGTGGACGGGGGCATGACCGCGGACAATCTGCTGATGCAGTTCGTGGCCGACGTGCTGGACGTGCCCGTGGTGCGGCCCATGGTCGCCGAGACGGTCTCGCTCGGCGCCGCGTACGCGGCGGGGCTCGCCGCCGGCTACTGGCCGGACCTGGAGGTGCTGCGCCGCAACTGGCACCGGGCCGGGCAGTGGCTGCCCGACATGGACCCCGAGCGGCGCGCGGCGGAGTACGAGAACTGGCAGCGGGCGGTGGAACGGTCGCTGGGCTGGGCCCGGCCTCCCCGCTCCGCCGATCCGGGCCCGCCGTGACACCGGACCGGGCCGCCCGCTGCCCCTCCGTCAGCGCAGGACCGCGGCCCAGGGGGCCGGCGAGAGGTCCGTGCCCGTGCCGGTCAGGATCCGCCGCAGCGAGGTGGTCGCCGCGCGTTCCGAGGCCGGTGTCGCCGACGGGCACAGGGCCGTGACGACGTAGCGGTTCAGGGCGTCGTCGATCGGGCTCGGTTCGAAGCCGGTGCCGGCGGAGTCGAGGCGCTCGTACTTCGTGAGGTTCCAGCCCGCGGCCACCTGGCGGCTGCCGTCGGGGCTGGACAGGGCGATGGTGCCGGCGCCGAAGACCACGCCGTCGTGCCCCCAGAAGCGGCCGCAGCCTGGCACGTCGACGGAGTAGATGCCGAGTCCGTAGTTCATGCCGCCGCCCGCCGGGACCGTGGTCCGCATCTGCCGCAGAGCGTCGGGTCCGACGAGCCGCCCGCCCAGCAGGGCGCGGTAGAACCGGTTCAGGTCGTCGGTGGTGGAGACGACCGCGCCGGCCGTGTAGGCCCAGGACATGTCGTAGACGCTGTAGTCGCGGGGCGGGTCGATCAGGCCGTAGAAGCTCTCGTACATGCGGGCGTGCGGGCCCTCGATGTACGCGGAGCGCGGGTAGGAGGTGTGCCGCAGTCCCGCCCGGTCGATGACGTGGCGGGTGATGTACGCCTCGGGGTCCTGACCGGTGACCTTGGCGAGCAGCAGTCCGGCGATGACGTAGTTGGTGTTGGAGTACGACCACTTCTCGCCGGGCCGGCCGGTGGCGCGCGCGGCCAGTCCGAGCCGGACCAGTTCCTCGGGCGCGACGGCACGGAAGCGGTCCTCGTCGAGGCTGGCGGCCGACCCCTGTTCGAGCGAGGGGAAGGCGCTCAGGACGAAGTCGCCGATGCCGCTGGTGTGGTCGAGCAGCATGCGGACGGTGATCTCGCGGCCGCGCTCCCCCGGGATCAGGTCCGGCAGGTAGTCGCCGATGGGCGCGTCGAGGCGGATCCGGCCGCGCTCGACCTGCTGGAGGACGGCCACGGCGGCGAACGTCTTGCTGATGCTGCCGATCCGCTGCCGCAGGTCCGGGCGCGCCGGGCGGCCCGTGTCCACGTCGGCCACCCCGGACGCCCCGGCCCACCGGTCGGCGCCGTCGCGCACGGAGGAGTAGATGCCGTACATGCCCGCGTCGTGCACCGCGCCGAGGGCCCGGCCGAGCGCGGCCGGGTCCGGCGCGGAGGACGCGGCCGGTGCGGCGGCCGGTCTCGCGGCGGCGGACGCGACCGGCGCCGCGACGGTCAGCAGCAGCGTGGTGGCCAGGGCGGTGGCGAATAACCGGGGGATGCGCAAGGGATGTCCCTTCCGTGACGGACGAACATGACCCGGACATCCTCATCGGGAGTGTTCCGCCCTTACATCCTCCCCACGGATGATCGCGCCCCTGAGGTCACTTCTCCCAACCCACCGTCTCCGGAAGCGGGTTGTAGAAGATGGTCGCGCCGACGTTGGCGAGGCCCTTCTTGACGGCGTAGGTCGAGGGGCCGCTGTACAGCGGGAGGAAGGCGTACTGCCGCAGGGCCTCGCGCTCGGCCTTGTCGGCCGCCGTGATCTGCCGGTCGCGGTCGGCGATGCGGCCGGTCGCGCGGATCTCCTTGTCCAGCGCGGGCGTGCCGGCGCCGGTGATGTTGGAGTCGCGGTCCGAGCAGTAGAAGTCGCACAGGTAGCGGGCGCCGAACGGGTCCATGGAGCGGTTGCCGGAGAGGAACAGGTCGAACTTGCGCCCGCTGAGGATGCCGGCGAAGTCGGCCTCGTCTGCCTTGTCGATGACGAGCCGGATGCCGGCCTGCTTCAGCATCGCGGCGAGGGCACCGGCCGTGGCCTTGCCCAGGGGGTCGTCGCCGAGGAGCGTGTAGCCGATCTCCAGTTTCCTGCCGTTCCTGGCGCGGATGCCGTCGCTCCCGGGCTTCCAGCCCGCCGCGTCGAGTTCCTTCCGCGCCGCGTCCGGCGCGTATGCCAGCACGGCCGAGACGTTGTCCTGATAGCCCTTCTGGAAGCTGTACAGCACGGCCGAACCGGGCAGCGGCTCCTGGTAGTCGAGGCCCTGGAACTGGATCTTCGCGATCTGGGCGCGGTCGACGCTCTCCTCGACGGCCTTGCGCACGGTCTTGTCCGCGAGCACGGGGGACTTGGTGTTGAGGTAGAGGGAGTACTCGAAGGGGCTGCCGCCGCGGCGGATCTCGGTGCCCTTGACGCCCTTGACCTGCTGGAGGCTCTCGGCGTCGACGGCGGGCACGGAGTCGAGCTGGCCGTTCTTGAAGGCGTTGACCGCGGCGGTCGACTCCAGGTTGACGTAGACGCGCTTGTCGAGCTTGCCCTTCCTGCCCCACCACCTGGGGTTGCGGACGAAGGTGAGGTTCCCCGAGTGGGTGTCCCAGGAGCCGACCGTGTACGGTCCCGCGCCCCACTCCGGGTGGGCCTTCTTGACGTAGGCCTTGTCGAAGTTCCCGACCGTGGCGGCCTTGGGGTGCAGGAACGTCGTGAACAGGCTGGACCAGGCGGGGTAGACGCCCTTGAAGGTGAGCACGGCCTGCTTGGCGTCCTTGCCCTTCTCGACGGAGGTGATGCGGTCGTAGCCGTCGGTGGAGTTCGCGGCGTAGGCCTTGTCCGAGCCGTTGTTGGCCTGCCAGGTGGCCCTGATCGCGGTCCAGTCGATCGGGGTGCCGTCGTTGAAGACGGCCTTGGGGTTGATGGTCAGCGTGACCGTCTGGTCGCCGCCCTCGACGGACACCTTCACATCGCTGAAGTAGTCGGGGTTGTACTGCACGTCGCCGGTGGGCGAGTAGGTGATCGCGTCGGCGTTGTACCAGGACCACACCCGGCTCGCGGTCAGGGTCGCGTTGACGTTGAACGGGTTGCCCTGGTCGTCGAAGGTCCCGGCGGAGGTGTAGGTGCCGCCGTCCTCGATCCGGTCGTACGGCGTGGGGTTGTAGTCGGCGGCACCCGAGGCCGCCGCCGGGGTGTCCTTCGCGTCCGAGCCCGTGGCGCCCGTGCCGGACGAGGACTGGCACGCGGTGGCGGTGACGGAGATCGCGGTGAGGAGAGCTGCGGGCAGGGCCAGTCGTGCGCGCATGGCGGATGGTTCCTTCTGGGTCGGCGGGGAGTGCGGAGGGCCTGCGGTCCTGAGGACGGGGCCGGTCAGACCGCGTGGCAGGCGTACCGGTGGCCGGGGCGGCCGGGCACGGGGGCGGGCTCGGGGCGCTCGGTGCGGCAGCGCCGGCGCACGGTGTCGCCGGCGCTGCGGTACAGCGGGCAGCGGTCGGCGAAGACGCAGCCGGCGGGCAGCCGGGCGGCACCGGGCTGTTCGCCCTCCAGCACGATGCGTTCGCGGGTGCGCTCCCGCGCCGGGTCGGGCACCGGGACCGCGGACAGCAGCGCCCGGGTGTAGGGGTGCCGGGGGTCGGCGAAGACCGCCTCGGTCTCGCCGGTCTCGACGATGTGGCCGAGGTACATCACCGCGATGCGGTCGCAGACGTACCGGATCACGGCCAGGTCGTGCGCGACCACGAGGTAGGCGAGGCCGAGTTCGGCCTTGAGGCGGGCCAGCAGGTTGATCACCCCGGCCTGTACGGAGACGTCCAGGGCGGACAGCGGTTCGTCCAGGGCGAGCAGCTTCGGCTCCGTCGCCAGGGCGCGGGCGATGCCGACGCGTTGGCGCTGGCCGCCGGAGAGCGCGGCCGGGAAGCGGGCGCCCGCCGTGTCGTCCAGGCCGACCAGGGCCAGCAGTTCGCGCACCCGGGCGCGGATCGAGGCGCGGTCCCGGCCGGCGGCCCGCAGCGGTTCGGCGAGCAGCTGGAAGACCGGCATGCGCGGGTCCAGGGCGCCGAGCGGGTCCTGCATGACGATCTGGACGTCCTGTCGCAGCGCGCGGGCGCGCTCCCCCGGGGCGAGTGTGGCGACGTCGGTGCCGGCGATCTCGATCCGGCCGCCTTCGGGCCGCCGCATCCGCAGGATCTCCATGAGGGTCGTCGTCTTGCCGCTGCCGGACTCTCCCACGAGGCCCAGGGTTTCGCCGGCCCGCAGCTCGAAGCCGACGCCGTTGACGGCGTGCAGCGTGCCGGTCCGGCGCTTGAGGACGGCGCCCCTGGTCACCGGGAAGGTCTTCACGAGGTCCTCGACGCGCAGCACCACCTCACCGGCCGTGGCCCGGGCCGCGGGCACCCGGTCGTCGGCCGGTGCGGCGCCGCCCGCCGGGTCGAGGGTGCCGGCGGCGATCTCCCCGGCCCGCAGACAGGCCACCTGCCCGTGCCCGGCGACGTCGCGCAGCCCGGGCTCGTCGGTGCGGCAGGCGTCGAGGGCGACGGCGCAGCGGCTCGCGAAGGGGCAGCCGGCCGGCAGGCCGGCCAGGGAGGGCGGTTCCCCGCCGATGGGCACGAGAGGCCGGCGCTCGCCGCCGTCCACGGTCGGTACGGCGGCGAGCAGCCGCGCGGTGTACGGCATCGTCGGCCGGCGGAACAACTCGTCGACGCCCGCGTGTTCCACGAACCGGCCCGCGTACATGACGGCGACGTCGTCCGCGTGGCCCGCGACGACCCCGAGGTCGTGGGTGATGAGGACGAGTCCGGCGCCGGTCTCGCGCTGCGCCCGGCGCAGGACGTCGAGGATCTGCGCCTGGACGGTGACGTCGAGCGCGGTGGTGGGCTCGTCGGCGACGAGCACGGACGGCCGGTTGGCGATCGCCAGGGCGATGACCACGCGCTGGCGCATGCCGCCGGAGAACTCGTGCGGGAAGGCGGCGGCGCGGCCGCGCGGGTCGGGGATGCCGACGAGGTCGAGGAGTTCGACGGCCTGTTCCCAGGCGGCGCGCCGGGTCAGGTCCTGGTGGACGCGCAGGGCGTCGGAGAGCTGTCGGCCCACGGAGAAGATCGGGGTGAGCGCGGAGAGGGGGTCCTGGAAGACCATGCCGATGGATCTGCCGCGGACGCGGGACAGTTCGCGGTCGTCGAGGCCGATCAGGTTCCGGCCCTCCAGCAGCACCCGGCCGCTGACATCGGCGGAGGGCGGCAGCAGGCCCATGACGCCCGTGGCGGTGGCCGACTTGCCGGAGCCGGACTCGCCGACGATGCACAGGGTGCGGCCGGGCAGCAGGTCGAAACCGATGCCGCGTACCGCCTCGACGGGGCCGGCCTCGGAGGGGAAGGAGATCCGCAGGTCCCGCACGGAGAGCACGGGGGTGGGCGCGCTCGTGGCCGCGGGGCCGGGCGCGGGGGTCGCGAGGGTCATCGTCGGCCTCCCGCCGAGCCGGTCACGGACGTGGGGTCGAGGGCGTCGCGCAGTCCGTCGCCGATGAGCGTCATCGACACGGTGAGCAGGACGACCAGTCCCGCGGGGAAGGCGAACAGCCAGGGGGCGCTGGTGACGGTGCCCGCTCCGTCCGCGAGCATCGTGCCGAGGGAGACGTCCGGGGTCTGCACGCCGAACCCGAGGAACGACAGGGCGGTTTCGCTGAGCACGGTCGTCACGACGCCCAGGGTGAGGTTGACGATCAGCAGGGAGCCCAGGTTGGGGATGATGTGGCGCAGGACGATGCGGAGCGGGCCGACGCCCATGAAGCGCGCCGCCGTCACGTAGTCCCGTTCGCGCAGCGAGGTCGAGACGGACCAGATCACCCGCGCGGTCGGCATCCAGCCGAACACGGTCAGGACGACGATCAGGACCCGCCAGTCGCCGGCGAGCCGGTGCGAGACCAGGGCGAGGACGAGGAACGACGGGACGATCAGCAGGAAGTGGACGAGGGCGAGGGTCGCCCGCTCGACGCGGCCGCCGGCGTAGGCGGCGCCGGCGCCGACGAGTGCGGCGACGACGATCGTCAGCACGGACACGCTCACCGCGATCACCAGGGAGCGCTGGAGCCCGTGCACGGCGCAGGCGTAGATGTCGTTGCCGCCCTGGTTGGTGCCGAACCAGTGCGCGGCACCCGGCGGCCGGGTGAGCGCGGTGAAGTCGGCGTCGGTGGAGGCGTAGGAGGTGAACCGGCCGCCGAAGGCACTGAACAGCACCAGCAGCAGGAAGATCACGACACCGGCGACGGCGGGGCGGTTGCGTGCGAAGCGGCGCAGATAGAGCCGGCCGAGGCCCAACTCGGGCCGCTCGGGCGCGGGGTGGGCCACGTCAGCTCACTCTCACTCTCGGGTCGAGGAAGACCGTGGCGATGTCCGCGAGGATCGCGCCGATCGCGGTGAGGGCCGCGGCGAAGGCCGCCGTCGCGACCGCGCCGTGCACGTCGTTCTTGGCGATGGTCTGGATGAAGTAGCGGCCCATGCCGTTCCAGCCGAAGACCGTCTCGGTGATGACGGCGCCGGTGAAGATCGCGGGGATGCTGAACGCCACGGAGGCCGCCGTCGGGATGAGCGCGGCCCGCAGCGCGTGCCGGCGGATCGCCTGGCCGCGGGTGAGCCCGGTGGCCCGGGCGGTGCGGACGAAGTCGGCGTCAAGGGTGTCGAGGAGCAGGGAGCGCTGGGTCAGGTGGTAGCCGACGTACCCCATCAGGGTCAGGGTCAGGGTCGGCAGGATCAGATGCAGCAGGCGGTCGCCGATGACCGCGAGTGTTCCGGTGACGTCGGGTGAGTTCTCCCCGGCGACGTAGAGGAAGTGCAGTCCGGCGTGCTGGTTGAGCCAGATCGCGACGAAGACCACCGCGAGCGCGGCCACGGACGCCGGCACGTTGAGCACCACGATGGACACCGCCTGCGAGACCCGGTCGGCGAAGCCGTACTGCCGGGCCGCGGTGTAGACGCCGAGCGCGACGCCGACGACGACGGACAGGATGGTCGCGACGAGGACCAACTCCGCGCTGATGAGCGCCCGGTAGCCCACCTCGCCGTTGACGGATACGCCGGTGGGTGACGTGCCCCAGTCGAAGTGGAGGACCACCGAGGTGAGCCAGTCCCACCAGCGGTGCACCACCGGGACCCGCGGGTCGAGGCCGTACGGCGCGAGGGCCCGGTCGATCTGGTCCTCGCTGCGGACAGGCCGCAACTCCTTGAAGTTGGACCGGGGGTCCAGGAACCAACTGGCCAGGAAGAACGTGGCGTTGGTCGCGACCACGATCATCAGTACCCAGCCTGCTGCTTTGCGCAGCACAGAGCGGACCATCCGCAGCACCTCCCCAAGGCGTGATCATCACTTTGGTCCGTACCTTGCGGAGAAAGCCAGGCTTCGGCCGCTCCCGCCACGAGGCCGACATACTGTCGCAGCAAACGGTCCGGAATACCCGGAAATTGGGGAGATGTCGGAGCGTCTCGGTGTTACACGGCGTCAGGCGTCCGCGATCGTCGCCGTCACCGGTGTCCCCGTCTCCACCGTGCGGCTGACCGTGCAGAGCCGGTCGTGGGAGGTCTTGACGGCCCGGGGCAGGATGGCCCGCGCCCGTTCGGCGCCCTCGCCGTCGGGGAACGTGACGCGGAAGGTCACCGCGAGGTCGGTGAGGCGGTTGCCGAGGTCGTCGTCGACCTTGGTGCCCCGCACGGCGACGGTGAACGACGAGGGCTCCGCGTGCCGGGTGGTCGCGGTGTCCACGTCGACCGCGGTGCAGCCGCCGAGCGCCGCGAGGAGCAGCTCGACCGGGGTGAACTCGGTGTCCCCGGCGGCGCCGGTACCGAAGGAGACGGAGCCGCCGCGGGCGTTCGTCGCCACGAAGTGGCCGGTGCTGGTGCGCTCGACGGTGACGGAGCGCAGGGAGTTGTCGGTCATGCCGGCGACCCTAACCCCGCGGCCCGTCCGCGGCGGGCCGGTCCTGACGGGGTGAGCGCGTCCCGGGAAGCCGAGAAAACAGCAGTCATGTGCACGGTAGCCATGTACTGCATTTCTCATCGCAGTACTCCCTGGCCGCCTCCCTGTACGGCATGCACCGCTCCGGTCTGCGCCCCAGCCAGCGCAGGCTCGCCGATCACACCGGGCCGGAGGCGCTCTACGCCTCCAAGCCGGCCCGCGGTCTGGAGTCGGCCGGTCTGCCGGAGCACACCCGGGACCCCGCCGACCCGCGCGCCGTCCAGCTCGCACTGACCGAGCGGGGGCGGCGAGGTCACCGGGCGGGCGATCGACGTCGTCCAGGGGCTGCTGGGGCAGTTGCCGGCACCGCCCGGCGGACCGGGCAGCCCGCGCGCCCGCGAGTTCACCCGCGAGCTGACCACCCTGCTCGACGCACCGCTCGACCCGTTCGGCACCACCGATCACGAGACGGAGCAGTCATGACCGCCCCTGCACCCCCGCGCCATCGCCCTCGCCCGCTACGCCGCCCGCGCCGTCCTGGAGCGCGCCCTCGCCCGGCACGGCATCGGCTTCCTGCAGTCCGTCGCCCTCCGGCTCGCCGTCGCGGCCGACGGGCCGGTCGAGCGGGCCGGACTCGTTGCCGAGGTCGTGGGCGCGGTGAAGGTCACCGAGGCCGACCCGCCGCGCACACTGGAGGCGCTGACGGCCGCCGGCCCGGTGTCCGCCGAGGAGCCGTCCCAGGCGCGCGCCACCGACGCCGGACGGGAGCCGTACGCCGCGGTCTCCGCCGCGACCGCGCCGGTCGCCGCGCGGATCTACGCGGGCATCTCCGACGTGGAGCCGGCCGCCCCGGACGCCCGGAACGACTAGTGGAATATTGAACGAACGCGTTCCGTTGAGGCCGTCGAAGGAGGTCACAGTGGAGACGCGAGTGAAGACCACGTACTACGACCACGGCACGCCCGCCGAGCGCTGGGAGCGTGCGCGGCAGTTCTTCGACGCCAAGGACTACGCGGGTGCGGCACGGGTGCTGACCGGGCTGGTCGAGCAGGTGCCGGAGCAGACGGGGCCCCGGCTGCTGCTGGCCCGCGCCTACTACCACTCGGCCCAACTGCGCCGCGCCGAAGCCGAGTTGCTGGCCGTCGTCGAGCGTGACCCGGTGGAGCGGTACGCCCGGCTACTGCTGGGCCGCACGCTCCAGCGCCAGGCCCGGCACGCGGAGGCGGAGCCGCACCTGCGGATCGCCTCGGCGCTCGCGGGCGACTTCCCGCAGGAGTGAACGGCGGGCCTGGGGCCCGGTTCCGGACCGGGACCGGGCCCTCGGCCCGCGGTGCCGGTCCGCCGCCGGCCAGGCGGCATGGCATCCTGACGCGATGGCACCCTCCCCTGATCACGCGCCGCTCGCCGAACGGGTCGAGGAACTCCTCGCCGCCGGCGGCCCCTTGCCCATCGTCGCCGCCGGACAGCCCGTGCTGCGGCGCGCCGCCGTGCCGTACGACGGTCAGCTCGGCCCCGCCCTGCTGGCCCGCTTCGTCGAGGCCCTGCGCCTGACCATGCACGCCGCGCCCGGGGTCGGTCTCGCCGCGCCGCAGGTCGGCGTGGAGCTGCGGATCGCGGTGCTCGAAGACCCCGCCCCGGTGCCCGAGGAGGTGGCCGTGGTCCGGGGCCGCGTCCCGCAGCCGTTCCGGGTCCTGGTCAACCCGGTGTACGAGCCCGTCGGCGACGCGCGCGCCGCGTTCTTCGAGGGCTGCCTGAGCGTGCCGGGCTGGCAGGCGGTGGTGGCCCGGCACGCCGCGGTACGGCTGCGCGGCCAGGACGAGCAGGGCCGCGCCCTGGACGAGGAGTTCACCGGCTGGCCGGCCCGCATCGTCCAGCACGAGACGGACCACCTCGACGGCACCCTCTACCTGGACCGCGCCGAACTGCGCTCGCTGTCCACGAACGAGGCCGCCGCGGCCCTGTGGGCCCAGCCGGCACCGCGGGCGGCGGCCGAGGCCCTCGGCTTCGACCTGCCGTAGACCCCGGCGCCGATTGCCCCGGACTCCGCCCGCCCGGCGGTCAGTTGTCGCGGTACGCCTCCAGCAGCCGCAGCCACACCTCGCTCAGGGTCGGGTACGAGGGGACCGCGTGCCACAGCCGGCCGACCGGGACCTGGCCGGCGACGGCGACCGTCGCGGAGTGGATGAGTTCGCCGACGCCGGGGCCGACGAACGTGACGCCGCGCAAGGTCTCGTCGTCCAGGTCGACGACCATGCGGGCGCGGCCCGTGTAGCCGTCGCCGTACAGACCCGCTCCGGCGACCGAGGAGAACGCGACGTCGACGGCGCGGACACGGTGGCCGGCCGCTTCCGCCTCGGCGAGGGAGAGGCCGACCGCGGCCGCCTCCGGGTCGGTGAAGACGACCTGGGGAACGGCGTGATGGTCGGCGGTGGCGGCGTGCGCGCCCCACGCCTCCTCCCGGACGGGGCGGCCCGCGGCGCGGGCCGCGATGGCGGCGCCGGCGATGCGGGCCTGGTACTTGCCCTGGTGGGTGAGGAGGGCGCGGTGGTTGACGTCGCCGACGGCGTACAGCCAGTCGGTGCCGGTGACGCGCAGGCTGTCGTCCGCGTCCAGCCACGAGCCGGGGGCCAGGCCGACGGTGTCGAGGCCGATGTCGTCGGTGTGCGGGACCCGGCCGGTGGCGAAGAGGATCTCGTCGGCCGTCAGCCGGTCGCCCGCGGCGGTGACCGCCACGACCGTGCCGTTCTCCCGGGTCACGGACGCCACGGACGTGCCGGTGCGGACGTCGACGCCCGCGTCGGTGAGCGCCTCGGCGACCAGTTCCCCGGCGAAGGGCTCCATCCGGTTCAGCAGGCCCTTGCCCCGGACGAGGAGGGTGACCCGGGAACCGAGTGCCTGCCAGGCGGTGGCCATCTCGGTGGCGACCACGCCGCCGCCGACGACGATCAGCCGGCCGGGCGCCGCCTCGGCGCTGGTCGCCTCCCGGCTGGTCCAGGGCCTGACCTCGGCGAGTCCTGGCAGGCCGGGCAGTTGGGCACGGGTGCCGGTGGCGACGGCGACGGCGTGCCGGGCGGTGAGGGTGGTGACCGCGCCGGACGGCGCGGTCACGGTGACCGTCCGGGGGCCGGCGAGCCGGCCGTGGCCGCGGTACAGGTCGGCGCCGATGCCCTCGACCCAGGCGACCTGGCCGTCGTCCTTCCAGTGGGAGGTGAAGTCGTCGCGGCGGGCGAGGACCGCGGGGGTGTCGAGCGGGCCCTGGACCGCCCGGTCGAGGCCGGGCAGGCGGCGCGCGTCCGCCTGCGCGATCACGGGCCTGAGCAGGGCCTTGCTGGGCATACAGGCCCAGTACGAGCACTCTCCGCCGACCAGCTCGCTCTCGACGATCGCGGTGGCGAGCCCGGCCGCACGGGTGCGGTCGGCCACGTTCTCCCCCACGGGTCCGGCCCCGAGCACCACGACGTCGTACGCGATGGATTCCGTTTCCGTCATGCGGTCAGTCTGGCGGGTGGTGTGCGCTGCGGCCACATGGGTACGCGCGCGGAACACAGGCGTACGCCTGTGGAATAGGCGGCCTGACGGCCGTGTTTGCGCCGACGGCACAACCCCCACACCGGGAAGTAGGGATGCACACCATGAGCAGCACCGTGGAGCTGACCAAGGACAACTTCGACCAGACGGTCTCCGAGAACGAGTTCGTTCTCATCGACTTCTGGGCGTCCTGGTGCGGGCCGTGCCGGCAGTTCGCACCGGTCTACGAGAAGGCCGCCGAGGCCAATCCCGACCTGGTCTTCGGCAAGGTGGACACCGAGGCACAGCCGGAGCTGGCGCAGGCCTTCGACATCCGGTCGATCCCGACGCTGATGATCGTCCGGGACAGGATCGCCGTGTTCGCGCAGCCGGGCGCCCTGCCCGAGGCCGCCCTGACGGACGTCATCGGGCAGGCCCGGAAGCTGGACATGGACGAGGTCCGCAAGAGCGTGGCCGCCCAGCAGGGCGGCGCGCAGTGATGCGGTAGTCGGCGGCGAGAGTACGGCTGTACGAGCCGGGGCCCCGGTCGCGCGGACGTCAGGTGGACTCCCGCCGGACGACCGAGGCCCCCAGCACCGTACGCACCTCCGGCCGGCCACCGGGATCGCGCACCGCCCGGTCGACCAGTTCCGCCAGGTCACGACCGGACGGCAGATCCACGTGGACCGTACTGAGGCGGGGGCGCAGCAGCCGGCCGAGCATCAGATCGTCGGCGCCGATCACGGCCACGTCCTCGGGGACACGGAGCCCCTCGTCCTGCAGGGCGCGCATCAGCAGCATCGCGTACTCGTCGTTGTAGGCGAACACGGCGTCGAGCCCCGACTCCCGCCACTGTGCGGCGAGTCGGGCGGCGGACGCCTCCGTGTACGCGAGCGGCAGTTCGGTCGCGACCGCGTCCGTGCCGCACAGGGCCTCGCGCACGCCGGCGAGCCGGGGCCGCGAGTAGAACTCCAGGCCGGCCTCCCGCGGCACCACGACCCCGATCCGGCGCCGGCCGACGGCGTGCAGATGGGCGCCCGCGCAGTGGCCGACCGCGTCGTGGTCCATCAGCAGGGCGTGCGCTCCGTCGACGCGCACGGGGCCGAGCGTGACTACGGCCCGGGCGCCGGAGCGCTTGAGGACCTGCACCCCCTGCGGCCCCAGTTCCGCGCCGGGCACCAGGACGGCGACCGGCCGCAACTCGGCCCAGGCGCGGGCGGCTTCGTCGCCGCGTGAGCCGTCCGTGCCGTACTGCACGACGGTGTAGTCGAGGCGGCCGAGCGCCTGCTGGAGTTCGTTGAGGAACCCGCTGTAGAGAGGGCCCGCCGGGATCGCGGGGGCGGGCATCAGGACCATCCGGCTGTGCCCGGCGCGCAGGCTGCGGGCGGCGGCGTGGGGCACGTATCCCAGTTCCCGTGCGGCCTCGTGGACGCGCCGGCGCGTCGGCTCGCTGATCCGTACGGCACTGGTGTTGTTGAGGACATAGGACACGGTCGCGCGGGAGACTCCGGCCAGGCGGGCGACGTCGGCGCTCGTGGGCGTGTTCGGTATCTGCACCATGACAGACCGCATCTTGGCAGAGGCGCGGGGGGCCGGGATCGGGCGGGGCGACGTGGTTCATCGTTCGACGAAATCCCGTGCGGTCCGGAATCTCGCACGAGGCAGCCCGGAACGCGGCATGTACGGACGAACATGTTCGCCACGAACTTGTTCGCACCGAACATGTTCGTTACGCTGCATCCATGACCGCCCCCGACTCCCCCGGCCCCCCGCGCTCACCCCGCTCCCGTCGCGAGCGTCCCGCCAAGCCCGCCCTCACCCGGGAGGGCATCGTCACCGCCGCCGTCGCGATCCTGCGCACGGAGGGGCTGCGCAAGGTGACCATGCGGCGGCTCGCACAGGAGCTGGACACCGGCCCGGCCTCGCTGTACGTGTACGTCCGCAACACCGACGAGCTGCACGCGGCCGTCCTGGACGAGCTGCTCGGCACGGTCGGGCCCGCCCCGGCCGCGGGCGACTGGCGCCAGCGGCTGGAGCAGGTGCTCACCGCATACACGGCGATGCTCATGGAACATCCGAGCATCGCCCGCTCGGCGCTGACCGCGCGCCCGAGCGGCCCGCACTATCTGCGGCTCATCGAGACCCTGCTGGAGCTGCTCCACGAGGGCGGGGTGCCGCGCGCGCAGGCGGCATGGGGCGTCGACCTGCTGCTCCAGCACGCCACCGCGACCGCCGCGGAGCACGCCGGGGAGGAGTCCCCGGCCGACTGGCAGGCGCTGTCCCGCGCGCTGCGCGAGTCACCCGCCGACACCCGCCCGCGCATCGCCGAGAGCGCCGGCGCCCTGCTGTCCGGCACCCCCGAGGCCCGCCTGTCGTGGGCCTTCCAGACCCTGATCAACGGCATCGAGCGGACGTCGGTACCCGACTGACGCACCACCCACCAGGAGCCACCATGACCAGCTCTTCCCGCCTTCCTTCCCCGCTTCCTCCTCCCCTCCCCCACCACCCCGTCGCGGTCGTCGGTGCGGGGCTCGGGGGGCTCGTGCTCGCGCGGGTGCTGCGGGTGCACGGCGTCGAGGCCGCCCTGTTCGACCTGGACGCCTCGGCGGGCGCACGGACCCAGGGCGGCATGCTCGACATCCACGACGACTCCGGCCAGGAGGCGCTGCGCGCCGCCGGGCTGCACGAGGAGTTCCTGCGGCGGGTCCACCCCGGCGGCCAGGCCGTGCGGGTGCTCGACCGGTACGGCACGGTCCGGCTGGCCGGGTCCGACGACGGCACCGGCGGCCGGCCCGAGATCGACCGGGGTGAGCTGCGCGCGCTGCTGCTCGGCTCGCTGCCCGAGGGCACGGTCCGCTGGGGTGCCAAGGTCACCGGGGCGCGCCCCCTGGGCGGCGGCCGGCACGAGGTGACGCTGGCCGACGGCACGGCGTTCACCACGGACCTGCTGGTCGGCGCGGACGGTGCCTGGTCCCGGATCCGCCCGCTGCTCTCCCCCGCCCGGCCCGCGTACACGGGTGTGTCGTTCGTCGAGGCGGACCTGAGGGAGGCGGACCTGCGGCACCCGGCGAGCGCGGCGGTGGTCGGCGGGGGCATGCTCTTCGCGCTCGGCGCGGGCCGGGGTTTCCTCGCGCACCGCGAGAGCGACGGCAGTCTGCACGTCTACACGGCAGTCGAGGCGCCGGAGGACTGGCTGGACGGCATCGACTTCGGCGACCCGGAGGCGGCGAAGGCGGCCGTGCTGAAGGAGTTCGACGGCTGGGACGAGCGGCTGCGGGCCCTGGTCGCCGACGCGGACGGGCCACTGGTGCCCCGGCGGATCCACGCGCTGCCGGTCGGGCACCGCTGGGAGCGGACTCCCGGGGTCACCCTGCTCGGGGACGCGGCGCATCTGATGTCGCCGTTCGCGGGCGAGGGCGCCAACCTGGCGCTGATCGACGGCGCCGAGCTGGGCCTCGCGCTGGTCGCGCACCCCGGTGACCGGGAGGCGGCGCTGGCGCGTCACGAGGACCGGATGTTCCGGCGCGCCGAGGTGTCCGCGCGGGAGTCGGCCCAGGGCGGCGACCTGCTGTTCCGCGCCGACGCCCCGCAGGGGCTGCTCGATCTGTTCGCCCAGCACTCCTGAGCGTTCGCGCACGGCTCCCGAGAGGCCGTCAGCAGGGCGGCGGTTCGGTGCGGGTCACCCGGGCCACCAGATCGGTCCAGCCGGCCTCCAGCCGCGCCATGGGCATGCCGCGCTGGCGGTGCTGATGGTGGATCAGCGCCGGGTCGAGCGAGGCCAGCAGCGTCTGGGACAGCAGATCGCAGTCGGCGTCCGGCACGATCTGCCGCAGCAGCATCGCGATGTGCGTGCGCCGCGCCCCGATCGCCGGGTGCGAGAAGCGCCGGGTGGGCTCCGGCTGGGCGGCCAGCTGGAGGTCGAGCTGCTCGGCGGAGCGGTAGAGCACCGCCACACCGAACGCGCGCAGCCGGTCCAGGGGCGGCGCCCCGGGGCCCAGCGGCGGGGGCCCGCCCAGGAAGTCGGCCTGGAGCTGCCGGTCCGAGTGGTCGAGCAGGGCCATCAGCAGTCCCGTACGGTCGCCGAAGCGGCGGAACACCGTGCCCTTGCCCACCTGGGCCGCCGCGGCGACGGCCTCCATGGTGACGCCGGCCACGCCGTGCTCGGCGATCAGCCGGGCCGCGGCCTCCAGCAGCCGGGCGCGGTTGCGGGCCGCGTCGGCACGCAGGCACGGCTCCTCGGGGGAGGGCGCGACCTGAAGCAACTGAGGAGCGTCGAGGGGCTCCTCGGGCGTCGGGAAGGGCGGCAGGGCGGCGGACATGAAGCCAGCGTAAAGCATCGGGAAGAAAACTGGACCGCGGTCCGCTTGGAGTGGTAGACAATTAAACGGACCTCGGTCCGGATCGTAACAGCGATGTTTCAGCCCCTTGGAGTTCCCATGTCTGTTCGTATCCTCGCGCTCGTCGGCAGCCTCCGCGCCGGTTCGCACAACCGCCAGCTCGCCGAGGCAGCCGTCAAGCTCGCTCCCGAGGGCGCCGAGGTCGTGCTCTTCGAAGGCCTGGCCGACGTCCCCTTCTACAACGAGGACGTCGACGTCGAGGGCGGTGTCCCGGCCGCTGCCGCGAAGCTGCGCGAGGCCGCCCGGTCCGCCGACGCCTTCCTGCTCTTCTCGCCCGAGTACAACGGCACCATCCCCGCCGTGCTGAAGAACGCCATCGACTGGCTGTCGCGCCCGTACGGCGCCGGCGCCTTCGGCGGCAAGCCCGTCGCCGTGATCGGCACCGCCTTCGGCCAGTACGGCGGCGTGTGGGCGCAGGACGACACCCGCAAGGCCGTGGGCATCGCCGGCGGCAAGGTGATCGAGGACATCAAGCTGTCCATCCCGGGCTCCGTGACCCGGTTCGCCGAGACCCACCCGGTGGACGACGCCGAGGTCGCCGCCCAGCTGACCGAGGTCGTCGCCCGTCTGCACGGCAACGTGGGCGAGGCCGCGGCCGCCTGAGGCCACCGTCACCCGTAAGGGGCGCACCCCGAGGGGGCCGGAGTACGCTCCGGCCCCCTACGCGCGCGCCGGGAACGAGGGGTGGCCCGCGACCAGCCGTTCGGCCGACGCGCTGCGCCGGTACAGCACCCGGCGGCCGTCCCGGGCGCGGGTCACCAGGCCCGTGGCGGCCAGGATCCGCAGGTGCTGGGAGACGGCGCTCGGCGTCACGCCGAGGCGGCGGGCCAGTTCGACGGTGGGCAGCGGTTCGGCGAGCAGCCGCAGCAGGGTGGTGCGGGGCGCGCCGAGCAGCGCGGTCAGCGCGGAGGCGTCGGGGGCGGGCTCCGGTTCCCACAGGGTCGCCGTGCCCCGGCCGGGGTAGGCGAGCATCGGCG
Organism: Streptomyces sp. MUSC 14; assembly: GCF_001866675.1. Taxonomy (NCBI): domain Bacteria; kingdom Bacillati; phylum Actinomycetota; class Actinomycetes; order Kitasatosporales; family Streptomycetaceae; genus Streptomyces; species Streptomyces sp. MUSC 14. The sequence goes on along the minus strand of NZ_MLYN01000045.1, from coordinate 3,879 downwards.
GGGCCTCGGCGCTGATCGGGGGCGCCGGCTTGTGTGCGAACACCGACGGGATCAGCCGCAGCCCGCGCCCGGCGCCGTCGACCGCGTGCCGGCCGATCATCTTGTCGACGCTGAGCACGCCGCCGCGCCAGCCGAGGTTCGGGTGCAGGCCGGCGAAGAGCGACCGGGCGCCGCCGGTGGCCAGCTGTCCCGCGCGGTGCGTGATGTCGGCCTCCAGGACGAGCCGGATCCGCGGCCAGTACGGCAGCAGGGCCGTGTGCCAGTAGCGGAGAAGCAACTCGACGATGCGGGCGAGGAGTTCGAGGACCGGGGCGTCACCGGGTGCGCCGGCCCACCGCAGTGCGGCGGGCAACGGGCGCGGGGCGTGCGCGGCGAGCAGGTCGCGCCGTACGACGTCCGGAGGTGTGGCCCGTACGACCGCCAACTCCTCGGCCAGCGTGGGCGCGTGGACGGGGGGCCGGGGTGTCAGGAAGTCGGGCAGGGCGAGAGTGGGGCCGACGAGGGCGGACAGCAACGGCAGGTCGGCGGGAGTGAGTTCGGTGAGCACGGTCCGGCGCCAGCGGCCGTGCAGGGGGTGCAGGGCGGGCGCGCGCAGCACGCGCAGGCTCTCCATCAGCTCGCCGAGCGGGGAGATCGCGAACCGGGTGTCGGCGAGGTCGTCGACCCCGAGCCGGAAGCTGATCATTTAGCCCCCGTCTACATCGTTCGCCGACTGCCGCCGCATGCCGTGGACTTCACGCCATGACGAATCTCCACTCCGAGCAGCGTAGCGCGACCGCGTCCGGGACCTCCCGGCTCGTCGTGGTGCTGGCCCTGGCCTGCGGGGTCGCGGTCGGCAACGTCTACTTCCCGCAGGCCGTCGTCCCGCTCGCGGCGGCGGGCCTCGGCGTCACGCCGGGCGCGGCGGCCGGGGTGGTGACGGCGACCCAGTTCGGCTACGCGGCCGGCATCTTCCTGCTCGTGCCGCTCGGCGACCGGCTGCCACCGCGCCCGCTGCTGGTCACCCTGCTCACCGTGACCGGTCTCGGGCTCACCGCCGCGGCCGCCGCGCCCGCACTGCCGCCACTGCTCGCGGCGAGCGTGCTGGTGGGCGCGGCCACGGTGGTCGCTCCGCTGGCCGGACCGCTGGCGGCCGGGCTGGTCCCGCCCGAGCGGCGGGGCGTGGTGGGCGGCACGCTGCTGAGCGGGTCCCTGGCCGGGATGCTGCTGTCCCGCACGGCCGGCGGCGCCCTCGGCGACCGGCTGGGCTGGCGGGCGCCCTACGTCCTCGCGGCCGTCCTCACGCTGGCGGTCGCGCTGCCGCTGTCCCGGGCGCTGCCGCGACTGACCCCGCCGTCGCGGCAGCGCTACCGGCACCTGCTGGCCGAGCCCGTCCGCCTGCTGCGCACCGAACCCGCCCTGCGCCGCTCGTCCTTCTGCCAGGCGACGGTGTTCGCCGGGTTCTCCGCCGTGTGGACCGGGGTGGCACTGCTGCTGACCGGGCCGGTGTACGGGTTCGGGGCGGACGCGGTCGGGCTGCTCGCGCTGGTCAACGCGGTGACCATGCTGGTGACTCCCTTCGCGGGCCGGCTGGTGGACCGGCGGGGCGCCGACGCGGTGAACCTGGTCTGCTTCGTGCTGGTCGTCCTCGCCGCGGTGGTCCTCGTCCCGGGCGCCTTCGGCGGCGGCACCGGGCTGCCCGCCCTCGTGGCGGGCAGCCTGCTGCTGGACGTCGGCATGCAGTCCGGCATGGTCGCCAACACGGTGCGGATCTACGCCCTCGACGCCGACGTCCGCAGCCGCCTCAACACCGCCTACATGACCTGCGCCTACCTCGGCGGCACCCTCGGCTCCTGGCTCGGCACCCGGGCGTACGCGTGGTGCGGCTGGCCGGGGGTGTGCGGTCTCGTCGCGCTGCTGGCCGGGCTGGGGCTGCTCCGGCACCTGACGGCGACGGCGCGGGACAGGCGAGACAGGAAGAGAGGAGCGCGGGTGGCGGACGCGTCGGCCCGGCGACGCCTGCGGGCGGACGCGGCCGCCGACCACTTTCCGGGGTGAAATCGCTGTGGAAGTCCGGGACTTGAGGTTACCGTTCGGTAGACATCGTGCCCGGAGCCTCCCGGAGGTGCTGCCCATGACGCCCGACCGCGCCACTGGCCTCGTGGAGACGCGCCGTGCGCTCGCCGGCGGGGAGGTGACCTCACACGCGCTGGTGGAAAGGACGCTGGCGCGGATCGAGGCCACGCAGGGGACGCTGAACGCGTTCCGGATCGTACGGGCCGAGGCGGCGCTCGCCGAAGCCGACGCCGCGGACCGGGAGTTGGCGGCCGGAACGCGGCGCCCGCTGCTCGGGGTGCCGGTGGCGGTGAAGGACGACATGGACGTGGCGGACGAGCCGACCGCCTTCGGCTGCCGCGGCGACTTCCCGCCGGCCGCCGCGGACGCCGAGGCGGTACGGCGGCTGCGCGCGGCCGGTGCGGTGATCGTCGGCAAGACCAACACCTGCGAGCTGGGTCAGTGGCCGTTCACCGAGGGGCCGGCGTTCGGGGACACCCGCAACCCGTGGCACACCGGGCACACCCCCGGCGGTTCCTCCGGAGGTTCGGCCGCCGCCGTCGCCGCCGGGCTCGTGCCCGCCTCGCTCGGCTCCGACGGGGCGGGGTCGGTCCGCATACCGGCATCCTGGACCCATCTCATCGGCATCAAACCGCAGCGCGGCCGCATCTCGACCTGGCCGCGCGGCGAGTCCTTCCACGGGATCACGGTCAACGGCACCCTCGCCCGCACGGTCGCCGACGCGGCCCTCCTGCTGGACGCGGCGAGCGGCAACCACCCCCGGGACCCGCACCGGCCGGCGGCCCTCACGGTGGCGGACGCCGTCGGCCGCGACCCCGGCCGACTGCGTGTCGCGCTGTCCCTGAAGCCGCCGTTCACCGCACTGCCGGCCCGGCTGCACCCGCAGATCCGCACCCGGATCGTCCAACTCGCGGACCGGCTGGCGGCGTTGGGACACGAGGTCGAGGAGGCGGATCCGCCGTACGGGCAGATCGGGCTGGCCTTCCTGCCGCGCGCCACCGCCGGGATCGCCGAGCGGGTCCGCGAGGCCCCCGACCCGGCGCTGCTCGACCCGCGCACCCGCGACGCGGCCCGGTTGGGCCGGCTGCTCGGCGGGGTCCCGCTGCGGGCCGCCCGGCGCGCGGAGCCGTTGCTGCACCGGCGGATCGGCCGGTTCTTCGCCTCGTACGACGTGATCCTCGCGCCGACGACGGCCGCTCCCCCGCCCCTGGTCGGCGCCCTGCACCGGCTGGGCGGGACGGCCCTGGACCGCGCGATGATCGCCGCCTGCCCGTACGCCTGGCCGTGGAACGTGCTCGGCTGGCCGGGCGTGAACGTGCCCGCCGGCTTCGTGGACGGCGGCCTGCCGGTCGGCGCCCAGCTCCTCGGCCCGGCCGGCAGCGAGCCCCGACTGGTCTCCCTCGCCGCCCAGTTGGAATCCGAACTGCGCTGGCACGAGCAGTGGCCACCGGAGCGGACGGCACAGGCTCCGGTGGCATGAGGACATACCGTCCACTGCCGGACCAGCGGTCCAGCAAGACGCGGCGGCCCGGCTCGAACCGGCGCCCCGGCGGCGCCCAACGGTCCAACAGGGCTGGGCGGTTCGGCAGGCCCCGGTGGGCGGGCCAGCGATCCAGCGGCACCCGGGAGGGCAGCGAACCCCGGCGGTTCGGCAAGACCCGGGGGCAGGGCCCGGCAGGGGCGGGGCGGGGGGCGGGGCCCGGCGATCCGGCGGCACCCGGGGAGGGCAGCGAAGCCCGGCGGTCCGACAAGACCCGGGGCCCGGGGGGCGGGGCCGGAGCCGGGGGGAGGACCCCGGGTGGGCGGGCCGAGCCGTCCACCGGC
>NZ_MLYN01000044.1:0-102456 GCF_001866675.1 Streptomyces sp. MUSC 14 | reverse complement strand
ACCGACCGCGTCGACGCCCTCCGCAAGGCCGTCGGCCTCTGAGGCGAACGGCAGCACGGCTGACACCGGCTCCCGGGACCACCGTTCGGTGCTCCCGGGAGCCGATGTCGTCATGCCGTCCATGCATGTGAACGGCGGGCCGCGAGCGCCCCGTTGTCAGTGGCGTTTGGTAAGAATGCAAGCGTGAGCAGCGAGAACGAGCAGGGGGGCGGGGGCGTCGAAGGGGCGCCGCCGGAGCAGCTCGCGCTCATCCGGGAGAGCGTGCGCAAGGCGAAGACGCCGCGCGCCAAACCGCGCACCTGGCGGGGCGCCGCGCTCGCCAAGGAGCTGCCCGTCGCCCGGGTCCTGGTCGACAAGGGCGTACTGCACCTCGACCGGTACTTCGACTACGCCGTCCCCGAGGAACTGGACGAACAGGCGCAGCCCGGAGTGCGGGTGCGGGTGCGGTTCGGGGCCGGCCGGCACCGGGTGCGCGAAGGGCGCCGCGAGGGCGGCGGGCTGATCGACGGCTTCCTCGTCGAGCGGCGCGCCGAGTCCGACTACTCCGGACCGCTGGCCGCGCTGGCCCAGGTCGTCTCCCCGGAGCCGGTGCTGAGCGAGGAGCTGCTCGGCCTTGCCCGGGCCGTCGCCGACCGCTACGCCGGCAGCCTCGCCGATGTCCTCCAGCTGGCCGTGCCGCCGCGCAGCGCCGCCGCCGAGAAGCGCCCGTCGCCCGCGCCGCTGCCGCCGCCCGTGCCACCCGGCCCCGGCTCCTGGGGGCGGTACGAGCACGGGGTCGCCTTTCTCGACGCGCTGGCCTCCGGCGGAGCGCCCCGGGCGGTGTGGACCGCGCTGCCGGGTCCGCTGTGGAGCGAGGAGGCGGCCCGGGCCGTCGCCGCCACGCTCGCCTCGGGGCGCGGCGCCCTCGTCGTCGTACCGGACGGGCGGGCCGCCGCGCGGGTCGACGCGGCGCTCACCGCACTGCTCGGCCCCGGGCGGCACGCGCTGCTGACCGCCGACGCGGGTCCCGAGAAGCGGTACGCGCAGTGGCTCGCCGTGCGGCGCGGAGCCGTACGGGCCGTCGTGGGGACACGGGCCGCCATGTTCGCTCCCGTGCGCGACCTGGGCCTCGTCGCGGTCTGGGACGACGGCGACGACAGCCTGAGCGAGCAGCACGCCCCGCAGCCGCACGCGCGCGATGTGCTGCTGCTGCGCGCCGCGCTGGACAGGTGCGCCTTCCTGCTGGGCGGGTTCGGCTGCACCGTGGAGGCCGCCCAGCTCGTGGCGAGCGGCTGGGCCCGGCCGCTGGTCGCCGGCCGTGAGCAGGTACGACGGGCCGCGCCCCTGGTCCGGACGGTCGGCGACGACGACCTCGGGCGTGACGAGGCCGCCCGCGCCGCCCGGCTGCCGACCCTGGCCTGGCAGGCGGCCCGCGAAGGGCTGCGGCACGGGCCGGTGCTGGTGCAGGTGCCCCGGCGCGGCTATGCCCCCCGTATGGCCTGTGACCGGTGCCGGGCGCCCGCGCGGTGCCGGCACTGCTCCGGACCGCTCCAGGGCCAGGACGCCGGAGTGCTGCGATGCGGCTGGTGCGGGCGCGAGGAGAGCGCGTGGCACTGCCCGGAGTGCGGCGGCTTCCGGTTGCGCGCACAGGTGGTGGGGGCGCGGCGGACGGCCGAGGAACTGGGGCGCGCCTTTCCCGCCGTACCGGTGCGGACCTCGGGACGGGAGCATGTGCTGGACACCGTGCCGGGCACGCCCGCGCTGGTGGTGAGCACCCCGGGCGCCGAGCCCGTCGCCGAGGGCGGCTACGCGGCGGCCCTGCTGCTGGACGGCTGGGCCATGCTCGTCCGCCCCGACCTGCGGGCCGGCGAGGACGCACTGCGCCGGTGGATCGCGGCGAGCGCGCTGGTCCGGCCGCAGGGCGAGGGGGGCACGGTGGTCGTGGTGGCCGAGCCGACGCTGCGGCCGGTGCAGGCGCTGGTGCGCTGGGACCCCGTCGGGCATGCGGTACGGGAGTTGGCCGAGCGGGCGGAGCTGGGCTTCCCGCCGGTGTCCCGGATGGCGGCCGTCACGGGAGTGCCGGCGTCCGTCGCCGGATTCCTGGCGTCGGCCGAACTGCCGCCGGACGCCGAGGTGTTGGGGCCGGTTCCGGTGCCGCCCACGCCGCCCGGCCGGCCCCGCAGGCCCGGTGCTCCGCCACCCGGCGAGCACTGGGAGCGGGCGCTTGTGCGGGTGCCGCCCGGGAGCGGGGCGGCGCTGGCCGCCGCGCTGAAGGCCGCCCAGGCCGCGCGGATGGCGCGGGGAAGCGGGAACAGCGGGGCCGGAGAGTCCGTGCGGGTGCGGATCGATCCGCCGGACATCGGGTGACGTGCGCCCCCGGGAGATGTGACTGCCCTCCCGGACATGGTGCCGGGAGGGCGGGGCGGCGCGGACCGGTGGGCGTAGCGCGTCAGCCGTTGCGGGGCCCGGGGAAGGCCGTCGGGCGGGCGTCGTCGCGCAGGGCGGGGCTGCCGGCGGTGGGCTGCGTGGGCATGGAACGGGCCGCGGGGACCGTGGGCACCGACGGCAGGCCGGTGTTCACGCCGATCGCGCGCGAGCCGGACGGCTCCGGCGTCCGTTCGGCCTCGGCGGCGGCCGCCTGGGCCGCGGCGCGGCGGGCGCCGTAACGGCGGTGCACCGCCTGCTTGGTGACCCCGAGCGCCGAGCCCACCGCGTCCCACGAGAAGCCCAGCGAGCGGTCGAAGTCCACGGCGGCCGTGACCAGGGTCTCGACGCTGTCGCGGAGTTCCTGGGCCAGGCGGACCGTGGGGGCGGGGGCGCGTCCGTAGACGACGAAGCCCGTGGACGGGCCGGAGCGGCGCGGGCGGTAGACGTTGCCCAGCTGGGCGGTGAGCGTGCGCAGCGCGTCCACCTGTCGGCGGACCCGCTCGATGTCCCGCACCAGCAAGTGCAGGCTGGCCCGGGCCTGGGCGTCGTGGGTTGCGTGGTCGGCCATGAACAAGCCTCTCGAACCGGCGTTGAAAGGAATTGGGCCGCGAAAGCGGCCCGTTGTGGTCAACTCTTTCTTGACCAACGCGTGTGCGCGCCGCTGGTCACGGGGTGGGGGCGTACGGGCATATGCGTACGCCGGTCGGCCGGGCGCCTGCGCCCGGCGGTGGTGCGGGACCGCTCTTGCGCCGGCGCCCCGCCCGAGTCCCCCGGCCGTGACGCTGACCTGTGCGGCTCCGGCCGTCGGCGGCTTTTCCCCGGTGGTCATAGACTGGTGCGCTGCCCGTCCAACACCCGCCAGAGAGGCCCGATCCCGCCCATGAAGCTCGTCTTCGCCGGTACCCCCGAGGTCGCCGTTCCCGCTCTGGACGCCCTGATCGCCTCCGGGCGGCACGAGGTCGCCGCCGTCGTCACGCGGCCCGACGCGCCGGCCGGACGCGGGCGCAGGCTGGTCGCGTCGCCCGTGGCCGAGCGGGCGGAGGAGGCCGGGATCGAGGTGCTCAAGCCCCTCAAGCCGCGCGACCCGGAGTTCCTGGAGCGGCTGGCGCAGATCGCCCCGGACTGCTGCCCGGTCGTCGCCTACGGCGCCCTGCTGCCCAGGGTCGCCCTCGACATCCCGGCGCACGGCTGGGTCAACCTGCACTTCTCGCTGCTGCCCGCCTGGCGCGGGGCCGCGCCGGTGCAGCACTCCATCATGGCGGGCGACGAGATCACCGGCGCCTCCACCTTCCTCATCGAGGAGGGCCTCGACTCCGGGCCCGTCTACGGCACCGTCACCGAGGAGGTGCGGGCCACCGACACCAGCGGCGACCTGCTCACGCGGCTCGCGTTCGCCGGCGCCGGGCTGCTCGCCGCGACCATGGACGGCATCGAGGACGGCACCCTGAAGGCCGTACCGCAGCCGGCCGACGGCATCACCGTCGCGCCGAAGATCACCGTCGAGGACGCCCAGGTGGACTGGGCCGCCCCCGCGCTGCGCGTCGACCGGGTCGTGCGCGGCTGCACCCCGGCGCCCGGCGCCTGGACCACCTTCCGCGGTGAGCGGCTGAAGCTCGTCCAGGTCACGCCCGTGCCGGAGCGGACCGACCTCGCGCCGGGGCGGATGGCGGCCGGCAAGAACAGCGTGCACGTCGGCACGGGGTCGTACGCCGTCGAGCTGCTCTGGGTGCAGGCCCAGGGCAAGAAGCCGATGCGGGCGGCCGACTGGGCCCGCGGGGTGCGCATCGCCGAGGACGAGACCCTCGGGAGCTGAGCGCTCCGCCGGAGGAGCCCCGATGTGCCGTCGGTCCTCCGCGGGTCCGGACCCGCAGAAGGGCCGCGAGGCCCGGGCGGCGGCGGTGCCGGTGTGCGGACGTAGGCTGGAGACCGCACCTCCTTCCTCGTATCCGGAGCACCTTTTTCGTGAGTGAGCAGTCCCGGCGGCCCCGTAAGCCCGCCAAGCCCTACCGCCGTCCGCAGAAGGACCCCGTCCGCATCCTGGCCTTCGAGGCGCTGCGCGCGGTCGACGAGCGGGACGCGTACGCCAACCTCGTGCTGCCGCCGCTGCTGCGCAAGGCGCGCGAGAAGGAGGGGCCGGAGAAGTTCGACGCACGGGACGCGGCCCTCGCGACCGAGCTGGTGTACGGCACGCTGCGCCGGCAGGGGACGTACGACGCCGTCATCGCCGCCTGTGTCGACCGGCCGCTGCGCGAGGTCGACCCGCCGGTGCTCGACGTGCTCAGCCTCGGGGTGCACCAGCTGCTCGGGACCCGGATCCCGGCGCACGCCGCCGTGTCCGCCTCCGTCGAGCTGGCCCGCGTGGTGCTCGGCGACGGACGGGCCAAGTTCGTCAACGCCGTGCTGCGCAAGGTGACCCAGCACGACCTCGGCGGCTGGCTGGAGCAGGTCGCGCCGTCCTACGACGAGGACCCCGAGGACCACCTCGCCGTCGTGCACTCGCACCCGCGCTGGGTCGTCTCCGCGCTCTGGGACTCCCTCGGCGGCGGGCGCGCCGGGATCGAGGACCTGCTGGAGGCCGACAACGAGCGGCCCGAGGTGACCCTGGTCGCGAGGCCGGGGCGGGCCACCGCCGAGGAACTGCTGCGCGAGGAGGCCGCCGTGCCCGGGCGCTGGTCGCCGTACGCCGTGCGGCTCGCCGAGGGCGGTGAGCCGGGCGCGGTGGCGGCCGTGCGTGAGGGACGGGCCGGGGTGCAGGACGAGGGCAGCCAGCTGGTGGCCCTGGCGCTCGCCAACGCGCCCGTCGAGGGATCCGACGCGCGGTGGCTCGACGGCTGTGCCGGCCCCGGCGGCAAGGCCGCGCTGCTCGCCGCCCTCGCCGCCGAACGCGGCGCCACGCTGCTCGCCTCCGAGAAGCAGCCGCACCGGGCCGGGCTGGTCGCCAAGGCGCTGGCCGGCAACCCCGGGCCGTACCAGGTCATCGCCGCCGACGGCACCCGGCCGCCGTGGCGGCCCGGGGCCTTCGACCGCGTGCTGATGGACGTGCCGTGCACCGGGCTGGGCGCGCTGCGCAGGCGGCCCGAGGCCCGCTGGCGGCGGCGCCCCGAGGACCTGGAGAACTTCGCGCCGCTGCAGCGCGGCCTGCTGCGCACCGCGCTCGACTCGGTGCGCGTGGGCGGCGTCGTCGGATACGCCACCTGCTCGCCGCACCTCGCCGAGACCCGGGCGGTCGTCGCCGACGTGCTCAAGCAGCACCCGCAGGCGGAGCTGATCGACGCGCGCCCGCTGCTGCCCGGCGTACCGGCGCTCGGCGAGGGGCCGGACGTCCAGCTGTGGCCGCATCTGCACGGCACCGACGCGATGTACCTGGCGCTCATCCGTCGTACCGGCTGAGGTCACGCGCTCACCGGGAGTCATCCACAGGCGGCCGCGGCAGTATGATGAACGGCCTCGCCTGTGGACGGACGCGAACATCAGTGCTCCGGACATGGCAGTCTTGGGGCATGGCCCAGATCAACCCCAGCATCCTGTCCGCCGACTTCGCCCGCCTCGCGGAGGAGGCCAAGGCGGTCCAAGGCGCCGACTGGCTCCATGTCGACGTCATGGACAACCACTTCGTCCCGAACCTCACGCTCGGCGTGCCGGTCGTGGAGTCCCTGGCGCGTGCGACGGACACCCCGCTGGACTGCCATCTGATGATCGAGGACCCCGACCGCTGGGCCCCCCAGTACGTGGAGGCGGGTGCCTCCTCGGTGACCTTCCACGTGGAGGCGGCCGCCGCGCCCGTGCGGCTCGCCCGGGAGATCCGCGCCAAGGGGGCCCGTGCCTCCATGGCGCTCAAGCCGGCGACGCCGATCGAGCCGTTCGAGGACCTGCTGCCCGAGCTCGACATGCTGCTGATCATGACGGTCGAGCCCGGCTTCGGCGGCCAGGCGTTCCTCGACATCATGCTGCCGAAGATCCGTCGCACCCGGGAGCTGATCGCCAAGCACGGCCTCCAGGTGTGGCTCCAGGTGGACGGCGGTGTCTCCGCCTCGACGATCGAGCGGTGCGCGGAGGCGGGCGCGGACGTCTTCGTGGCCGGCTCGGCGGTCTACGGCGCAGCCGACCCGGCGGAGGCGGTGCGTGCCCTGCGCGCCCAGGCGGACGCGGTCACCGCCCGGTCGTCCTGGGCATGCGACCACTGAGCCACGGCTGCATGAACGGTTAAGTGAACGGCGCCCATCAGGGCAGATCAGTCGCCCCGAATCTGCAAGGATGAACGGCGAATCCAGAGTGTGAACAGCAGTGAGGAGATCGCCGTGTCGGGTATGTCGGCGGGCCGGTCAGCCATGCGGATGGGACCCGCTGAGCTGGTCCAGGCGGCGGCCATGGCCCGCCGCTTCTACCTCGAGGGGAAGTCCAAGATCCAGATCGCCGAGGAGTTCGGTGTCAGCCGCTTCAAGGTGGCCCGGGTCCTGGAGACGGCCCTCGAACGGGATCTCGTACGGATCGAGATCCGCGTGCCGGCCGAGCTGGACGCCGAGCGCTCCGACGCGCTCCGCGCCCGGTACGGACTGCGGCACGCCGTCGTGGTCGAGTCCCCGGCCGAGGCCGAGGAGACCCCCGACCCGGAGAACCTCGGCGAGGTCGCGGCCGACCTGCTCGGCGAACTCGTCAACGAGGGGGACGTGCTGGGGCTGGCCTGGGGCCGGTCCACCATCCACATGGCGGCGGCGCTCGACCGGCTGCCGCCCTGCACGGTGGTGCAGCTGACGGGGGTGTACGACGCCGGGACCGCCGAGCGCGGATCGGTGGAGGCGGTGCGCCGCGCCGCGCAGGTGTCGGGCGGGGACGCGCACCCCATCTACGCGCCGATGCTGCTGCCGGACGCGGCCACCGCGGCGGCGCTGCGCCACCAGACCGGGATCGCCCGGGCCTTCGAGTACTTCGACAAGGTCACGGTCGCCTGTGTCTCCATCGGTTCCTGGGAGCCGGGCATCTCGACGGTGCACGACATGCTCAGCGACGAGGAGCGGGCGCACTACGCCTCGCTCGGTGTCGCCGCCGAGATGTCCGCGCACCTCTTCGACGCCGAGGGCCGCCGGATCGGGCGGGACCTGGGGGAGCGGTGCATCACGGTCAAGACCGACCAGCTGCGCCGTATCCCGGAGGTCGTGGCGATCGCGGGCGGACAGCGCAAGGCGGCCGCGATCGACGCGGTGCTGCGGTCCGGGCTGGTCACCAGCCTGGTCACGGACACCTCGGCCGCGGACTACCTGATGACGGCGGGACCGACCCCGAAGCCGGCCCTGAGCCGCGCGGACCCCGACGGCTCCTGACCGGCCCCCGCACCGGGCCCGCGAGACCCGGCGGACACGCCGACTCCGGTCGCCGGGCGCGGAGTTCGTGACGGTGGGACGGCCGTGGCAGCATCGTCCGCATGTTGCTGCGGTTCGTCCCCCCACCGTCCCGACGACGGGCGGTGCCCCGTCTGTTCGCGGGGCTGCTCGTCGTCCTCGCCGTCCTGCTGACGGGCTGCTCGTCGCACCACACGAGCGCCGGCACCGGCACGAGCGCCGGTCCCGCCTCGCACGCGCCCGCCGCCTCGGTCACCCCCGGCTGGGCCAAGGGCATGGCCACCGTGCAGGCGTCCGCGCTGCCCGCCGAGGCCCGGCGGACCCTCGCCCTCATCGACAAGGGCGGCCCCTACCCCTACGCCCGGGACGGCATCGTCTTCGGGAACCTCGAGCGGCACCTGCCGGGTCACCAGCGCGGCTATTACCACGAGTACACCGTCAAGACGCCCGGCTCGCGCGATCGCGGCGCCCGGCGCATCATCACCGGCAAGGCCGGGGAGATCTACTACACCGATGATCACTACAACTCGTTCCGGGCGGTGCTGAGATGAGCAAGGACCTGGCAGGGCGGCTCGTCGTCACCCTGGACCTCGACGGAGTCACCGACAAGGCCGCTCTGATGGACCGCGCCGTCCGGGCCCTGGCGCTGCCCGACTGGTTCGGCCGCAACTGGGACGCGCTGGCGGACTCCCTGTCCGACCTGTCCGTATGGCCGGAGGAGGCCGAGGGCGGGCTCCTCGTCGTCGTCACGGACTGGCAGGGCTACGCGAAGGCGCGGCCCGAGGAGTGGGAGACTGCCCAGAAGGTGTTCTCGCAGGCGATGCGACGGACGCCGGCGCTCACCGTGGCCCTCGCCCTTGGAGGAACCTCCTAGCTGATCCACGGTGGGCCTGGATGTTCTGTGGGGGCGTGCGAACGCCCCCGACATGGGACAATGAAGTACGTGCTCTTTTCCCCCTGGCACACCTGTCGGGGGGTCACCTCTGATCGACTGGGATGTGCGGCACGTGCGTTTCCTCAATGACATCCAGCCCCCGTACGACCTGACGTACGACGACGTGTTCATGGTGCCGAGCCGCTCCGCGGTCGGTTCGCGTCAGGGCGTGGACCTCAGCTCGCCGGACGGCACGGGCACCACCATCCCGCTCGTCGTCGCCAACATGACCGCCATCGCCGGCCGCCGTATGGCCGAGACCATGGCCCGCCGCGGTGGCCTGGTGGTCATCCCGCAGGACATCCCGATCGAGGTCGTCACCGACGTCGTCTCCTGGGTCAAGAGCCGCCACCTGGTGCTCGACACCCCGATCGTGCTCGCCCCGCACCAGACCGTCGCCGACGCGCTCGCGCTGCTGCCCAAGCGCGCCCACAACGCCGGTGTCGTCGTGGACGAGAACCACCGTCCGGTCGGTGTCGTCACCGACGAGGACCTGACCGGTGTCGACCGCTTCACGCAGCTCGAAGTGGTCATGTCCAAGGACCTGCTCCTGCTCGACGCGGACATCGACCCGCGCGAGGCCTTCAACACCCTCGACCAGCACAACCGGCGCTACGCCCCGGCCGTCGACAAGGACGGCAAGCTGGCCGGCATCCTCACCCGCAAGGGCGCCCTGCGCGCCACGCTGTACACGCCGGCCGTGGACGCGAACGGCAAGCTGCGCATCGCCGCGGCCGTCGGCATCAACGGCGATGTCGCGGGCAAGGCCAAGCAGCTGCTCGACGCGGGCGTGGACACGCTCGTCATCGACACGGCGCACGGCCACCAGGAGTCGATGATCAACGCCGTCAGGCTGGTGCGCGCGCTCGACCCGCGGGTGCCGATCGCCGCGGGCAACATCGTCTCCGCCGAGGGCGTCAAGGACCTCGTCGACGCCGGCGCGGACATCATCAAGGTCGGTGTGGGCCCCGGCGCCATGTGCACCACCCGGATGATGACCGGCGTGGGCCGGCCGCAGTTCTCCGCGGTCCTGGAGTGCGCCGCCGAGGCGAAGAAGTACGGCAAGCACGTGTGGGCCGACGGCGGTGTCCGCCACCCTCGCGACGTCGCCATGGCCCTCGCGGCCGGCGCGTCCAACGTGATGGTCGGCTCCTGGTTCGCCGGCACCTACGAGTCCCCGGGCGACCTGCAGCACGACGCCAACGGGCGTGCCTACAAGGAGTCCTTCGGCATGGCGTCCGCGCGTGCGGTGGCCAACCGCACGTCGGAGGAGTCGTCCTACGACCGCGCCCGCAAGGCACTGTTCGAGGAGGGCATCTCCACCTCGCGCATGTTCCTCGACCCGACCCGCCCGGGCGTCGAGGACCTGATCGACTCGATCATCGCGGGCGTCCGCTCGTCGTGCACCTACGCCGGCGCGGGCTCCCTGGAGGAGTTCGCCGAGAAGGCCATCGTCGGCATCCAGAGCGCCGCCGGCTACGCCGAGGGCAAGCCGCTGCACGCCAGCTGGAGCTGACCCTCAAGTCCCTTCCGCACGGCCCCCGTCGATCCCGAGCCCGGGATCGACGGGGGCCGTCGGCGTGTTCAAGACTTCGCAAAGCGGACCTGTGGGACCACCGTGCAACGCCCGGCGGTCCGCGTGCAACGAATTGGCGTTCTGGACGGATGAACGCAATGATCATGCGGGGACGCGCAAGGTTGCTGCATTACGCCCGTGAAGGCCTGCCTCGTAGGGTGCTCGTCTGTACGTGGTGTGGCGGGGACCCCGCTCGGTGGGTTCCTGCCCCGGCAGGGCTGCCCCCGGTCCCCGTTCCGCAATGACCGGCAGCGATAAGGAGCCAGCGCGTGCTCGACCAAGGCGCACCCCCGCAAGACCGCCCAGCGACCGCCCCCGCGTCCCCGGGCGTCGCCGCGCGCCTCATGCGGCGCAAGCCCGTGGAACGCCTGGTCGCGGAGGGCGGCCAGGGTGAAGGAGGGCAGCTTCGGCGCTCCCTCGGGCTGTGGCAGCTGACCATGATCAGCATCGGTGCCACGCTCGGCACCGGCATCTTCGTCGTCCTCGGCGAGGCCGTCCCCAAGGCGGGTCCGGCCGTCACGCTCTCCTTCGTGATCGCCGGTCTCACCGCGCTGTTCTCGGCCCTGTCCTACGCCGAGCTGGCGGGCACCATCCCGGTCTCCGGTTCCTCCTACTCGTACGCATACGCAACCATGGGCGAACTGATCGCCTGGGTCTGCGGCTGGTGCCTGCTCCTGGAGTACGGAGTCTCGGTGGCCGCCGTGGCCGTCGGCTGGGGCCAGTACCTGAACGAGCTGCTGGACGGCACCATAGGCGTCACCATCCCGGACGCCCTGTCGGCGCCGCCCGGCCAGGGCGGCATCTTCAACCTGCCCGCGCTGATCGTCGTCCTGCTCGGCATGGTGTTCCTGCTCGGCGGGGCCAAGGAGTCCGCGCGGGCCAACACGATCATGGTGTCGGTGAAGATCGCCGCGCTGATCCTCTTCTGCGCCATCGGCTTCATGGGCTTCAAGTCCGGCAACTACGCGAACTTCATGCCGCTCGGCATGGCGGGCGTCAGCGCCGCCGGTGCCACGCTGTTCTTCTCGTACATCGGCTTCGACGCCGCCTCCACCGCCGGTGAGGAGGCGAAGAACGCGCAGCGCGACCTGCCGCGCGCGATCATGCTGTCGCTGGTCATCGTGACCGCGCTGTACGTCCTCGTCGCGGCCGTCGCCGTCGGTGCCTGGCCCTGGAAGAAGTTCAAGGACTCCGAGGCCGCGCTCGCGCAGATCATGACCGACGTCACCGGGCAGAGCTTCTGGGGCACGCTGCTCGCGTTCTGCGCGGTCATCGCCATCGCCAGCGTGGTGCTCACCGTGCTCTACGGCCAGACCCGCATCCTGTTCGCGATGGCCCGCGACGGCCTGGTGCCCAAGATCTTCGCCAAGGTCCACCCGAAGACCGGCGCGCCGCGCGCCAACACGATCATCGTGTCCGTGTTCTGCGGTGTGCTCGCCGCCGCGATCCCGCTGGGCCAGCTGGCGGACGCC
The DNA here is from genome assembly GCF_001866675.1 of Streptomyces sp. MUSC 14. Taxonomy (NCBI): domain Bacteria; kingdom Bacillati; phylum Actinomycetota; class Actinomycetes; order Kitasatosporales; family Streptomycetaceae; genus Streptomyces; species Streptomyces sp. MUSC 14. The sequence goes on along the minus strand of NZ_MLYN01000044.1, from coordinate 90,732 downwards.
ACCAGCATCGGCACGCTGTTCGCCTTCGCGCTGGTCAACATCGCCGTGGTCGTACTGCGCCGGACCCGCCCGGCCATGCACCGCACCTTCCGCGTGCCGCTGTCGCCGGTGCTGCCCGCGCTGGGCTTCCTCTTCTGTATCTGGATGATGGGCAGCCTGTCCGAGGTCACCTGGATCGTGTTCGGTGCCTGGATGGCCGTCGGGCTCGTGTTCTACTTCGTATACGGCTACCGCCGTTCCCGTCTCGCGACCGGTGAGGAACTCGCGGTGGCGGCAGAGAAGTGACCGAACCGAAGAAGTGAACCACCCCCTGTGCTGAACGATCTCGACGAACGCATCGTGCACGCCCTCGCCGAGGACGCCCGCCGCTCCTACGCGGACATCGGGCAACTGGTCGGACTCTCCGCCCCGGCCGTCAAACGGCGTGTGGACCGGCTGCGCGCCACCGGAGCCATCACCGGGTTCACCGTCCGGGTGGACCCGGCGGCGCTCGGCTGGGAGACCGAGGGCTACATCGAGATCCACTGCCGGCGCAACACCTCGCCGGAGACCATCCAGCGGGGGCTGGAGCGGTACCAGGAAGTCGTGGCCGCGTCGACCGTCACCGGCGACGCGGACGCGATCGCCCAGGTCTTCGCGTCCGACATGCGTCACTTCGAGCGGGTGCTGGAGCGCATCGCCGGGGAGCCGTTCGTCGAGCGGACCAAGTCGGTGCTGGTGCTGTCGCCGCTGCTTCGGCGCTTTTCCTCCGGGGCGCCGGGGTAGGGGCAGTTGCCCGCGCCGCTTCAAGGGGTTGGACCGCAACCCCCTCAGGGGCGCGGGGAACTGCGCGATCAGCCACACACGACCCGCACCCGGCACCCGGTAGGACCCGCCGGGCTCTATTCCGCGGTCTTGCGCGCCAGCGCGTTGTTGCCGATCGAGTTGTGCACGCTGAAGCTCACCGCGTCCGAGCGGTAGCGGTCGTCCGACCACTCCACCGGCCGCCCCTCGCGGGTCGTGGTCACGCGCCGCACCCGCAGCAGCGGACTCGTCCGGCGGACCCCGAGCAGCTCGGCGTCCTGCGCGCCGCAGGCGACCGCGTCGATGATGTGCTCGCCGTACGCGAAGACGAGCCCCGTCTCGTCGTAGAGGTGCTGGGTGACGGACGGGCAGTCCGGTTCGATGGACTCGACCGCGGGGGAGATCCAGTCGGCGTACACCGTGCGTTCCAGGAGCACCGGCTCGCCGTCCAGGCCGCGTACCCGCAGTACGTGCAACACCTGTGTGCCGATGGGGAGTTGGAGGCGTACCGCATCCTCCTGGGTCGCCGGTCGGTACTGCTGGGCGACCACCTGGCCGGTGGCCTCGCGGCCCATCGCGCGGGCCCACTGGGCGAAGCTGCGCAGCTCCTCGAAGCTCTGGCTGCGGCGGCTGGCCAGCACCACCCGGCGAGCGCCCTGGCGGGAGCCGATCAGGCCCTCGGACGTCAGGGTCGCGACGGCCTGGCGGACCGTGCCGCGCGAGACGCCGTAGTGCGCGGCCAGCTCCGACTCCGAGGGCAGCCGGCTGCCGACCGTGTACTCCTCACGGTCGATGGCTCGCCGCAGCTCGTCGGCGATCTCCTCGTGGCGCGCGGTCATGCTTCCCCTCTGCATAGGTCGCTGTGCACAGCGTGACCAGCCTAATCGACGTATCCGGGTGATCCGTGTCAACTGTAAGTGTGCAGGGAAACTCGGGTTTGTGTTCGGCTGGTGTTTACGGAGCAGACACCAAGGGCGGGCGTACTGGGGCCGACTTGTTCAGACAAGTTCTCCCACCCTCGCCATGTGTCCCCCTGGAGAGACCGTGACCGTGTCCCTGCCGAGAAACGCCGTCCTCGGCGGTTCCCTCGCCGTCGTCGCCGCGCTCGCCCTGAGCGCCTGCGGCGCCGCCCCCGACAACGCGTCGACCACCACCAAGGACGGCAAGAACGCCGCCACCGCCACCTCCGCCGCCGCCTTCGGCGGTATGGACGCCCTCGTCAAGGCGGCCAAGAAGGAGGGCACGCTGCACATCATCGCGGTGCCCCGCGACTGGGCCAACTACGGCGCGATCATCGACGGCTTCCAGAAGAAGTACGGCATCAAGATCGAGGACGAGAGCCCCGACGGCACCAGCCAGGACGAGATCAACGCCGTCACCTCCCGCAAGGGCCAGGACCGCACCCCCGACGTGCTCGACCTGGGCTCGTCGTTCGCGCTGAGCGCCGCCCAGCAGGGGCTGCTCGCGCCGTACAAGGTGGCCTCCTTCGCCGACATCCCCGCGGCCCAGAAGGACCCGCAGGCCCGCTGGTACAACGACTACGGCGGCTACATCTCCATCGGCTGCGACGACAAGCGCGTCAAGGACTGCCCGACGAGCTTCAAGGACCTGCTCAAGCCCGAGTACAAGGGCCAGGTCGCCCTCAACGGCAACCCCACCAAGTCCGGCTCCGCCTTCGGCGGCGTCTACGCGGCCGCCCTCGCGAACGGCGGCTCGTTCGACAACATCCAGCCCGGCCTCGACTTCTTCGCCAAGCTGAAGAAGAGCGGCAACTACACGCCCGTCGAGTCCACCCCGGCCACCGTCGAGAAGGGCGAGACGCCCATCTCCATCGACTGGGACTACCTCAACGCCGGGTACGCCGACGAGTTCAGGTCCAAGGGCCTGGACTGGAAGGTGAACATCCCCGCCGACGGCCAGTACGCCCAGTACTACTCCCAGGCCATCAACAAGGACGCCCCGCACCCGGCGGCCGCCCGCCTGTGGCAGGAGTACCTCTACAGCGCCGAGGGCCAGAACCTGTGGCTCAAGGGCTACGCCCGCCCGGCCCTGATGGCCGTCCTGGAGAAGGCCGGCACGCTCGACAAGACGGCCGCCGCCAAGCTGCCCAAGGTCACCGGCGCGCCCGCCTTCCCGACCGAGACCCAGCAGAGCAAGGCCAAGACGGTCATCGCTCAGGGCTGGGGGAAGGCCGTCTCCGGATGACCGCCGCTCTCCCGCGTGCGGACGTGGCGCCCGTCGCTTCGGCGAAGCGGCGGCGCCGCGCCCCCGGCTGGCTCGCCGTCGTACCGCTGCTGGTCTTCGCGGCCATCGCCTTCGGCCTGCCCGCCTTCGCCATCCTCGACGGCGCCTTCACGGTCGAGGGGCACTACGGCACGGCGAACCTGACGGACTCGCTCCAGGGGCCGTACCTCACCTCCCTGCTCGGCAGCGTCAAGCTGTCCGCCCTCGCCGCCCTGCTCGGCGCGCTGCTCGGGCTGCCGCTCGCCCAGGCCGTGGTCGGCTCCCGCTCCCGCTGGCTGCGCGAGGCCGTGCTGACCGCCTCCGGCGTGCTCGCCAACTTCGGCGGCGTCCCGCTGGCCTTCGCCTTCGTCGCCACCCTCGGCAACGCGGGCGTCCTGACCGTGCACCTCGGCCTGAAGGACAGCGGCTGGAACCTCTACAGCTTCTGGGGCCTGGTCCTCGTCTACCTGTACTTCCTCATCCCGCTCATGGTCCTCACCATCACCCCCGCGCTGGACGGCCTGCGCACCCAGTGGCGGGAGGCCGCGCTGAACAACGGCGCGACCGGCGTGCAGTACTGGCGCCATGTCGCCCTGCCCGTCCTCGCGCCCTCGCTGCTCGGCGGACTCGTGCTCCTCTTCGGCAGCGCCTTCGCCGCCTACGCCACCGCCGCCGCCATGGTCGGCAGCGCGGTCCCGCTGGTCACCCTGCAGATCGCCGACGCGCTGTCCGGCAACGTGCTGGTCGGCCAGGAGAACATCGCCCTCGCCCTCAGTCTCGACATGGTCCTGGTGGCCGGCCTGGTGATGGCCGTGTACCTGCCCCTGCAACGCCGGAGCGCCCGATGGCTCGACGCCTGACCCCCTGGCGCTGGGCCGTCCTCGGCCTCGCCGCCCTGTACTTCCTGGTGCCGCTCGGCGCGTCCGTCGTCTTCACCGTCGACGAGCCCGGGCAGGGCGTCTCCTTCGACGCCTACACCAAGATCCTGTCCACCGACGGCTTCGTCTCCAGCCTGCTGCTCTCGCTGGAGCTGGCCCTGGCCACCATCGCCGCCGTCCTGCTGCTGATGGTGCCCGCCATGGTCGCCCTCAGGCTCGGCGCGCCCCGGCTGCGGCCGGTGGTGGAGATCGTCTGCTCGCTGCCGCTGGTGGTGCCGCCGATCGCGTTCGTGGCGGGCATCGTCAGCGTGCTGAAGTGGGGCCCCGACCATTTGTCGCGCACCCCGCTGTTCGAGACGTTCGTCGCGATCCAGAACCCGAGCTTCCCGGTCGTGCTCGTCCTCGCCTACGTCGTGATGGCGCTGCCCTTCGTGTACCGGGCGCTGGACGCGGGCCTGCGCGCCATCGACGTGCGCACCCTGGTCGAGGCCGCCCGCAGCTGCGGCGCCTCCTGGCCGCAGGCGCTGGTCCGGGCCGTGCTGCCCAACGTCCGTGGCGCACTGCTCAACGCGGGCTTCCTCACGCTGGCCCTGGTGCTCGGCGAGTTCACCGTCGCCCAGCTGCTGGGCTACCAGCCCTTCGCCGTGTGGATCTACAACGTCGGCGGCTCGCAGGCCCAGATGTCCGTCGCCGTCTCCGTGCTCAGCCTGCTCGTCACCTGGGCCCTGCTCCTCGCGCTCGCCGGCGTTGGCGGCGGACGCAACCGAACCGCGAACTCCCGGGGATGACACCGACCATGACCGCCACCACCCTTGAGAAGGCCACGGCCGAGAAGGCCGCGACCGTCGAATTCCGTGCCCTGCGACGGGAGTTCGGGTTTACCGTCGCCCTCGACGGACTCGACCTCACCGTCCGCCCGGGGGAGTTCCTCGCCCTCCTCGGTCCCTCCGGCTGCGGCAAGACCACCGCACTGCGCATGCTCGCCGGGTTCGAACACCCCGACTCCGGCGCCGTGCTGGTGGACGGCGAGGACGTCACCCGCGTCCCGGCCCACCGCCGCGACGCCGGGATGGTCTTCCAGTCGTACAGCCTCTTCCCGCATCTGAACGCCGTCGACAACGTCGCCTTCGGGCTGCGCATGCGCGGCGTCCGCGCGGGCGAACGGCGTTCCCGCGCCGCCGAGTTGCTGGAGCTGGTCGGCCTCGGCGACAAGGGTGAGCGCTACCCGCACCAGCTCTCCGGCGGCCAGCAGCAGCGCATCGCGCTGGCCCGCGCCCTCGCGCTGCGCCCGCGCGTGCTGCTCCTGGACGAGCCGCTGTCGGCGCTCGACGCCAAGGTGCGGCTCTCCCTGCGCGAGGAGATCCGCCGGCTCCAGCAGGAACTCGGCATCACCACCCTGTTCGTGACGCACGATCAGGAGGAGGCCCTGTCGGTCGCCGACCGGGTCGCCGTGATGCGCGCCGGGCGCCTCGAACAGTGCGCCGAACCCGCCGAGTTGTACGGCCGCCCCGCCACGGCCTTCGTCGCCGAGTTCGTCGGCACGATGAGCCGGATCCCGGGCGAGCTGGCCGACGGCACCGTCCAGGTGCTCGGCCGGCGGCTGCCCGCCGACGGCAACGGCGACGTGCCGGACGGCCCGGTCGACGTGCTGGTGCGCCCCGAGGCCGTCCACGTCTCGGCCGACGAGCAGGGCGCCGCCCGCGTCGTCGCCACCGCCTTCCTCGGCGCGGTCGTCCGGGTCACCGTACGGCTCGCCGACGGCACCGAGGCCAAGGCCGACCTGCCCGCCCACGACGCCGCCGGACTCGGCGCCGGGGCCGCCGTCACCGTGTCGCTGCCCGAGCGGGCCGTCCTGGTGGCCGAACGTATCCAGAAGTGAGGACTGACCCGAACGTGACCCCCCACACCCCCCAACTCCTTCCGCAGGCAGTCCTGTTCGACATGGACGGCACGCTCGTCGACACCGAGCGGCTGTGGTGGGAGGCGGTCGAGCAGGTCGCCGGACGGCCGCTGACCGAGGCCGACCAGCCCGAGGTCCTCGGCCGCGCCGTCGAGCACACCGCCGACTGGCTCGGCGCGGTCACCGGCCGGCCCGCCCAGGACCTCGCCGCCGACCTGCACCGCGAGTTCGCCGACCGCGTCCGCACCGGCATCGTGCCCCGCCCCGGCGCCCTGGACCTGCTGGCCGCGCTGGCCGCCGCCGGCGTCCCCACCGCCCTGGTCACCGCGTCCCCGCGCGCTGTCGCCGACGTCGTCCTCGACGCGCTGGGCGCCGCCTGGTTCGCGGCCTCCGTCACCGCCGACGACACGCCCCGCACCAAGCCCGCCCCGGACCCGTATCTGGCCGCCTGCCGCGCCCTGGGCGTCGAGCCCACCGCCTGCGTGGCCGTCGAGGACACCGAGACCGGGGTCGCCTCCGCCGAGGCCGCCGGCTGCGCCGTACTCGCCGTACCGTCGCTCGCCCCGATCGGTGCGGCACCCGGCCGGACCGTGCGGGAGAGCCTCGCGGGGGTCACGGTCGAGGAGCTCGGGCGGATGGTGACGCCCGAACTGCGCGTGATGAGCTGGAACCTGTGGCTCGGCGGCATCATGGTCGACGACCACCGGGCCAAGCAGCTCAAGGTCATCCTGGAGAGCGGCGCCGACGTGGTCGGGCTCCAGGAGACCGCCGGTACGGCCGCCCAGGAACTGGCCGAGGCCCTCGGCTGGCACCACCACCGGGCCGGCGAGAACCTCGGCGTCCTCAGCCGCCACCCGATCACCGCCCGCTTCGGCGACCCCGACGTCGGCTTCTACGGCGCGGCCGGCGTCCGCATCGCCGTGGCGCCCGGCCGCGAGGTCGACGTGTGGACCGCCCATCTGCACTACACGCCGTACGGGCCCTACGAGTCCGCCTTCGACGGGCTGCCGGCGGCCGAGCTGATCGCCCACGAGGGGGTCCGGCTCGCACAGATGCGGGACACCCTGCGCCGGATCGCCGAGTCGTCCGCCGACGGCGTCCCGGTCGTCCTCGTCGGCGACTTCAACTGCCCCTCGCACCTGGACCGGCCGGACGTGGTCTGGCCGGTCACGAAGGCGGCCGAGGAGGCGGGCTTCGCCGACTCCTACCGCGAGGCCCACCCGGACCCCGCCGCCGCGCCCGGGCACACCTGGTCGCCGATCCACGCCGTGCACGAGGACGGCAGCGGGCGGCCCGAACCGCAGGACCGGATCGACTACGTCCTGCACCGGGGCCTGACCGTGCGGGACGCGCGCACCGTCGTCACCGGCAGCCCGTGTCCCTGGCCGGACGTGACGGACAACGACTGGCCCTCGGACCACGCGGCGGTCGTCACGACCTTTGCCCCAACCCCGAGGTGACCCGGGGTTACCGCAGGTCACCATTGCGGCACGGAGATCGATCCCGTAGGGTCTGCCGCGCTCTCTACTGACTGGTAACACCGGCAGGTACTTCATGCGCTGGCCCCTCCGCCGCCCCACCACCGTCCGCACGCGGATCGTGGCGCTCGCGCTCGCCCCGGCCGTCGCGCTGATGGCGCTGTGGAGCTTCGCGATGTGGTCCGTCACCGGCGAACTGCGGGCACTGGTCCGGGTCCAGGGGGTGTACGACGACTTCGGCACCCCCGTGGACACCGCGATCGGGCAGCTCCAGATCGAGCGCCGGATGTCCGCCGCCTACCTGGGCAGCCGCCTCGACACGGCCGCCGCCGGGCAGTTGCTCGGCCAGCAGCGCCGTACCGACCAGGCCGTCGAGGCCATGAAGCGGGCGGTCCAGGGCGGGGACCGCAGCCGGCTCACGGCACGGCAGCGGCAGGCCGTGGACTCCGTGGTCGCGGCCACCGGCCGGCTGGAGGCGCTGCGCGAGCGCGTGCTGAACCGGCAGATCAGCTGGGACCAGGCCGTCACCCGGTACAGCGCGCTCGTCGAGCCCGGCTTCGACGTGCAGTCCACCCTCACCGCCCTCCAGGCCGGCCAGCTCGCCCGCGAGGCCCAGGTCGTCATCGAGCTGGTGCGGGTACGGGAGTTCGTCTCCCGGGAGGACGCGCTCGTCGCCGGGGCGCGGGCGGCCGGCACGCTGACCGACGGGCAGTACGACACGCTGACCGCGACCATCGAGGACCGGCGCGTCTTCGAGCGGACGTACGTACCGGACCTGCCCGCCGACTCGCGCGGCCTGTTCGAGGACTTCCAGCGCGGCGACCTGTACCGCTCGCTGACCCGGGGCGAGGACGCCCTGCTGCGGGCCGGTGCCGCCGGTGCCGGGAAGGCGGTCGCCGCGGACACCTGGCGCTCGACGGTCGACCGGGCCGTCGTCCGCTACCGGGAGCTGTGCACCAGCTCCGCCGAGAACTCCGCCGCACGCGGGCGCTCCTTCGCCTACCAGGAGCTGATCAAGGCGGCGGTGGTCGGCGGGGCCGGGCTTGCCGCCGCCGGGGTGTCGCTGTGGTTCGCGGTGCGCGGCGCCCGGCGCATCTCCCGGCGCCTGGAGACCCTGCGGGACGCGGCCGACGTGCTCACCCGCGACCAGCTTCCGGACGTCATGCGGCGGCTGAGCGCCGGGGAGGACGTGGACGCGGGGGCGGCGGCGCCGCCGCTGGCCGCGGGCGCGGTTCACGACGACGAGATCGGGCAGGTCGGCCGCTCCTTCAACGCCGCCCGGCTCGCCGCCGTGGAGGCCGCCGTCCAGCAGGCCGGGCTGCGGCGCGGACAGTTCGCGGTGCTGCTCACCATCGCGCGCCGCAACCAGGCGCTCGTGCACCGGCAGCTCAAGCTCGTCGACACGCTGGAGCGGCGCACCGAGGACCCGGACGTGCTGCGCGAGCTGTTCCGCATCGACCACCTCACCACGCGCATGCGGCGGCACGCGGAGAGCCTGATCATCCTCTCCGGTGCCGCGCCCGGCCGCCGCTGGCGCCGGCCGGTGCCGCTCGCCGACGTCGTCGCCTCGGCGGTCGGGGAGATCGAGGACTACGCGCGCGTGGTGGTGCCGCCGATGCCCGAGGTGGGCGTGGCCGCGGACGCCGTCGCCGACGTCGTCCACCTCGTCGCCGAACTCCTGGAGAACGCCACGGTGTTCTCGCCGCCGCACACCCAGGTCACCCTGCGCAGCGGGCGGGTCGGCAGCGGGTTCGTCCTGGAGATCGACGACCGCGGGCTCGGCCTCGACGCCGACGCCCGCGACGGGGCGTACGCCACCCTCACCGCCCCCGACGCCTTCGACCCCACCCGCCACGACCGGCTGGGCCTCTACGTCGTCGGCCGCCTCGCCGCCCGCCACGGCATCGAGGTCAGCCTCCGGGACTCGCCCTACGGGGGGACGACGGCGCTGGTGCGGTTGCCTTCGGCGGTGCTGGCGGAGGTCAGCGCGGCAGAGCCCACCGCAGCGGCGCCCGAGCCGGTGCCGGCGGGCGGCGGGCGCACCGCGGGAACGCTGGGCGCGGTACGGGAACTGCCGGTCAGGAACGCCAGGGGCCAGGCTGGGCGGGGACTGCCGCTCGGGGCCGCCGACGGCGACGTACGACGGTTGCCCTCGGCGGACGGCAACGTACGAGGCCTGCCCTCCGGGTACGGAGACGTACCGGCGCTGCCGACCAGGAAGCGGACCGGACCCTCGGCCGCCGGGCGCCCGGCGCCGGCGCGGGAGCCGTCCGGCGCCGAGCCTCCCGCCGTGTCCGCCGCCGCGTCGCACGCCCCGGACCAGCCGGAACAAGGCCCCGCGCCCGCCCTCCCCACCCGTACCCGGCAGGCCTCCCTCGCCCCCGAGCTGCGGGACGATCCGCCGGCGCCTGCGGACACGCCCGAGCGCCAGGTGGACGCCGACGAGATGCGGGCGATCTTCGGCGCCTTCCAGCGAGGGCTCGACCGCGGCCGCAAGGGCCTGCCCGCGCACCACGAGCCGGCCTTTGGCCGGGAGGCCCCCGGCACCGGAGGCGACACCCCCCACGCAGGCGAAGCAACCACCGACGCCCACGAAGGGACGGAGACCGACGATGACCGGTGACGAACAGCCCGGTGACGAACACGGGCCCGAGCGGCCCGCCGTGCCCGGCGGAGCGGTCGGCACGGATCTCGGCTGGCTGCTGGACGACCTCGTGGCGCGCACCGGCGACGTCCGGCAGGCCGTGTTGCTCACCGCCGACGGACTGCCGCTCAGCAGCTCCGACGGCATGCGCCGGCGCGACATCGAGCACCTGGCCGCCATCTGCTCCGGCTTCCACGGCCTCGCCCGCTCGGCGGGCGAGCGGTTCGCCGCGGGGGCGGTGCGCCAGACCATGGTGATGCTCGACGACGCCTACCTCTTCATCACCCCGGCCGGCCACGGCACCCGGCTCGCCGTCCTCAGCGAGGCCCGCACCGACGTCGGCCAGCTCGCCCACGAGATGGCCCTGCTCGTCCGCCGTCTCGGCCGCCACCTGGACACGGCCGCCCGCACGGGCTTCTGATCCCACCGTGAGCGACGAGCACTGGTACGAGGACGAGACCGGGCAGCTGGTGCGTCCCTACACCGTCACCCGGGGCCGCACCCGGCCCTCCGGCGCACACGCCATCGACCTGATGTCCCAGGTCAGCGCGGTGGAGACCGAGGGGCCGGGGCCGGACATCGACCACGCCGGTGCCGCCCTGCTCGACCTGGTCCGGCGCGGCCGGCGTCCCGTCGTGGAGCTGGCCGCGGACGCCGACCTGCCCCTGACCGTGCTGCGGGTCCTGCTCGGCGACCTGGCCGAGGCGGGCCTGATCCGCATCGACGCGCCCCGCCGCTCCCCGACGGGCGGTCCGGGCACCGAGCCGGAACTGCTGCGCGAGATCGTGGCGCGGTTGCGTGAGATATGAGCAGGTCCGGAGACTCTTGTAACGGGCATGTACTAGGCGGGTGACGGGAGGAACGGACAGGGCGCCCGCGACGGTCTCACCGGGTGGCAAGTGACCAGTGCCGCTCACGCTCGTTGCGTGAGGGGACAACGCCTGAAGGGGAACCATGCGCGTCCAGAAGCTCTCGCTGCTCGTCGTCGCCGCCGTCGCGGGCCTGTCGCTCACCGCCTGCTCGGGAAGTGACAGCGGCTCCTCCGGCAAGAGCGACTCCTCCGCCCCGAGCCAGAGCACCGGCTCCCAGGACTCCGGCACGCAGAGCACCGGCGGCAGCGGTGGCGGCGCGGCCACCGGCAAGGGGACCAGCACGGGCACCGGCGCCGGCCAGGCCGGTACGAACGGCGGTGCGGCCGTGGGCGGCGGCTCGGGTGCCTGCAAGACCTCCCAGCTCGCGTTCAGCACTTCCGGCGGCATGGCCGAGGGCGAGCTGATCGTGAACCTGAAGAACACCGGCTCCGCCACCTGTGCCCTCAAGGGCTTCCCCGGCGCCGACCTGAAGAGCAAGGACGGCAGCACCAGCGCCAAGCGCAGCTCGGTCGCCCCCGTGCTGGTGCGCGTCAAGCCCGGCGAGGAGACCCGGTTCACGCTGCACTACCCGCCGAACAACTCCGGCGGCACCGGCGAGACCTTCACCACCCTCGTCGTCACCCCGCCGAACGAGACCCACTCCCACAGCCTGCCGGTCAGCGTCAACGTCCCCGTCACGGACGGCAGCGGCGGCGCGATCACCGTCGACCCGGTCGGCACCGGGAAGTAGCACCTGGGAGTAACCGCCGCGCCGCGTCCCCGGCGTCACCCGCGCCCCGTCCACCACCTGCGCCCCAGGAGGACGGGGCACCGTCGTGCGGGCGCGCAACGAATCGCCGTATCGCCCCCTGTGCACGCAACGAACCGCGCACAGGCGCGCAACGGCTCCTTCTTGTCCGGCCGAGCGCGCCGACCGTACCGTCTTCGTGGCCCCCAAAGTCCCCCTTCGGTGAGGATCACGCATGCGCACCGCCCTGCTCCAGAGCTCCGGCCGCCCCGGCTCGGCCGTCGAGAACCTGAAGGTCCTCGACGCCGCCGCGGGCCGGGCCGCCGCCGCGGGCGCCGCGCTGCTCGCCGCACCGGAGATGTTCCTGACCGGCTACGCGATCGGCGACGACATCGGACGCCTCGCCGAGCCCGCCGACGGCGACAGCGCCGACGCGATCGCCGAGACCGCGACCCGGCACGGCATCGCGATCGCCTACGGCTACCCGGAGCGCGCCGGCGAGAGCGTCCACAACTCCGCCCAGCTGATCTCCGCCGACGGCACCCGCCTCGCGAACTACCGCAAGACCCACCTCTTCGGCTGCTTCGAGCGCGACCACTTCACGCCCGGCGACCAGCCCGTCGTCCAGGCCGAGCTGAACGGCCTGACCGTGGGCCTGATGATCTGCTACGACGTCGAGTTCCCGGAGAACGTCCGCGCCCACGCCCTGGCCGGCACCGACCTCCTGGTCGTCCCGACCGCGCAGATGCACCCCTTCCAGTTCGTCGCCGAGTCCCTCGTGCCGGTGCGCGCCTGGGAGAACCAGATGTACGTCGCGTACGTCAACCGGGTCGGCCTGGAAGGGGAGTTCGAGTTCGTCGGGCTGTCCGTCCTCGCCGGTCCCGACGGCGTCGCCCGCACCCGGGCCGGCCGCGGCGAGGAGCTGGTGTTCGCCGACGCCGACCCCGCCTTCCTGGCCGCCTCCCGCGCGGCCAACCCGTACCTGGAGGACCGCCGCCCCGGTCTGTACGGGTCCCTGAGCTGACACCCCGCCGAGCTTCCCCCGAGTTTCTGAACTTCCCCCCGAGTTCTTTCCCGCAAGGAGTCCGTACCCCATGACGTCCACGGTGCCCAACGCCGTCGAGCACACCGACGGGCAGCAGCCGCCGATCACCATGTTCGGCCCGGACTTCCCGTACGCCTACGACGACTTCCTCGCCCACCCGGCGGGCCTCGGCCAGATACCCGCGACCGAGCACGGCACCGAGGTCGCGGTCATCGGCGGCGGGCTGTCCGGCATCGTGGCCGCCTACGAGCTGATGAAGATGGGCCTCAAGCCCGTCGTCTACGAGGCCGACCAGATCGGCGGCCGGCTGCGCACCGTCGGCTTCGACGGTTGTGACGAGTCGCTCAACTGCGAGCTGGGCGCGATGCGCTTCCCGCCGTCCTCGACCGCCCTGCAGCACTACATCGACCTGGTGGGCCTGCAGACCCGGCCGTTCCCCAACCCCCTCGCCGAGGCGACGCCGTCGACCGTCGTCGACCTCAAGGGCGAGTCGCACTACGCCGAGACCGTCGACGACCTGCCCCAGGTGTACCGGGACGTGGCCGAGGCCTGGAACAAGTGCCTCGACGAAGGCGCCGACTTCTCCGACATGAACCGCGCCATGCGCGAGCGGGACGTGCCGCGCATCCGCGAGATCTGGGCGAAGCTGGTCGAGAAGCTCGACAACCAGACCTTCTACGGCTTCCTCTGCGACTCCGAGGCCTTCAAGTCCTTCCGGCACCGCGAGATCTTCGGCCAGGTCGGCTTCGGCACCGGCGGCTGGGACACCGACTTCCCGAACTCCATCCTGGAGATCCTGCGCGTCGTCTACACCGAGGCCGACGACCACCACCGCGGCATCGTCGGCGGCTCCCAGCAGCTGCCGCTGCGCCTGTGGGAGCGCGAGCCGGAGAAGATCGTCCACTGGCCGTACGGCACCTCGCTGAAGTCCCTGCACCCGGACGGCGAGCCGCGCCCGGCCGTGACCCGGCTGCACCGCACCGCGGGCAACCGGATCACCGTGACGGACGCGAACGGCGACATCCGCACCTTCGAGGCGGCCGTCTTCACCGCCCAGTCCTGGATGCTGCTGTCCAAGATCGCCTGCGACGACTCGCTCTTCCCGATCGACCACTGGACGGCGATCGAGCGCACCCACTACATGGAGTCCAGCAAGCTCTTCGTGCCGGTGGACCGGCCGTTCTGGCTGGACAAGGCCGCCGACGACAGGGGAAATCCGACAGGCCGGGACGTCATGTCGATGACGCTCACCGACCGCATGACCCGCGGGACGTACCTGCTGGACGACGGCCCGGACAAGCCGGCCGTGATCTGCCTGTCCTACACCTGGTGCGACGACAGCCTGAAGTGGCTGCCGCTGTCCGCGAACGAGCGGATGGAGGTCATGCTGAAGTCGCTCGGCGAGATCTACCCGAAGGTCGACATCCGGAAGCACATCATCGGCAACCCGGTGACCGTCTCCTGGGAGAACGAGCCCTACTTCATGGGCGCGTTCAAGGCCAACCTGCCCGGTCACTACCGCTACCAGCGGCGCCTGTTCACGCACTTCATGCAGGACCGGCTGCCCGCGGACAAGCGGGGCATCTTCCTCGCCGGCGACGACATCTCCTGGACGGCCGGCTGGGCCGAGGGCGCCGTCCAGACCGCGTTGAACGCGGTCTGGGGCGTCATGCACCACTTCGGCGGCACGACCGACGCGTCGAACCCCGGCCCGGGCGACGTCTACGACGAGATCGCCCCGGTGGAGCTCCCCGAGGACTGACCAGGTCCGGCGGGAGTGGTGCCCCCAGGCGCGGGCGGTCGGCCTCAGACTCCGGCCGCCCGCGCCTTTTCGAACAGCTCGGCGGCGATGTCCTTCAGCTCCTCCGCGTCCCGCGCGCCGCTCTGCACGTCGATCAGGAACTCGTCGATGCCCATCCCGGTGAACGGCACGAGGTCCGCGACGATCTGGTCGACGCTGCCCTGGAAAGTCCTGCGGTCGGCGCCGTCGTGGGGCTTCGCCTCCAGGGCGGTGTTCACCCGCAGCACCGCCCGGATCGGCTTCGTACGGCCCCGCTCCTCGGCCAGCTCCCTCAGCTGCCGCCACTGGGTACCGACCTGCTCGGTGCTGAAGCCCGCGGGCAGCCAGCCGTCGGCATGGTCGACCAGCCGCCGGAAGGCCCGCCGGTTGCTCGCGGCCAGCAGGATCGGGATCGGGCGCACGGGCTTGGGCCCGACCACGGCGGAGGCGATCTTCGTGAGAGAGCCGTCGTAGACGACCGGATCCGGGCCCCACACCGCCCGGCTCACCTCGATGATCTCGTCCAGCACCTTGCCGCGCTCCGCGAAGGGCCGCACGGAGGCGGCGGCGTACTCGTCGAGGGACCAGCCGGTGCCGAGGCCGGCGAGCACCCGACCGCCGCTCGCCACGTCGAGCGAGGCGAGGGCCTTGGCGAGCTGGAACGGCACGTGCAGCGGCGCCACCAGGACGCTGGAGCCCAGCTCCGCCCGCTCGGTGGCCGCCGCGGCCAGGGTGAGGGTGACCAGCGGGTCCGCCACATTGCGGTACTGGTCCGGCCAGGGCACGCCGTCCATGCCGTACAGCCCCTGGGTGGCGGGCTCGGGGAACAGGGCCCGCTCGAAGACCCACAGACTCTCGTAACCGAGTTGCTCCGCGGCGCGGGCCACGTCGGGCACGTCCGAGCCGAGGGAGTACTGCCGCATTTGCGGAAGACCGAGTCCGAGCCGTGCTGCCATGACCGCTCCTTACGACGGATGACGGGTTGCCGGACGACAACGTACGGAGCGGACCCGGCTGTTCCACGGCGGCTCGCGCGAGGGTCTGGATCCGGCCAGTCGCATCGGCCGGTGGGCAGTCGACAGCCGGGAACCGGATCGGCGCGGGGATCAGATCAGCTCGGGGAGCGGGGTGAGCAGCATCCGGCCCGCGAACCCCACGGCCGCGTCGAGCCGATCGGTGAACTCGTCGGCGACGTCGCCGCAGTGGCGCAGCGCCCACAGGGCCCGTGCCGCCGCCCAGGACGCGTCCCGGGCCCGCTCCAGGCTCCAGGAGCCCAGCAGATGGGTGAGCGGATCGGCGACCTGGAGCAGATCGGGGCCCGGCATCAGATCCTCGCGGACCCGCTCCTCCAGGGATACGAGGATCTCGCCCACGCGGTCGAACTCGTCCTCCAGATCGGCCGGTTCGCACGCGAGCGTACGACAGGCGTCCACCACGGCGAGCGCCAGGTCGTGCCCGATGTGCGCGTTGACGCCCGCCAGGGCGAACTGCAGCGGCCGTACCCCGGGATGGCCGCGGAGCTGGAACAGCGGACGCCAGCACGCGGGCGGACGACGGCCCGCCGACGCCGCGTCGACCGCCGCCAGATAGCGCAGCGCGAACCGCACGTCCAGCGCGGTCGCCGCCCGCGGGTCCGGGAACTCCCCGGCGTCCAGGCGCCGGTCGACCTCCTCGGTGACGGTGAGGTAGACGCGGTTGAACACGGCGACCCCGTCGCGCTCGGGCAGGGCCGCGTCGATCGCGCGCATCCGGGCGATCACCGCGTCGACGGGAGTGGTGAAGTGTTCCAACTGCGCCATGGGGGAAGGGTCCCAGCCCCGGGCCGGACGGCGGGCCGACCGGCCCGGGGCTTCCCCGGAACGGGGGAACGGAGCACCCCGGGTGCGGCCGGGAGGGGGCAGGCGGGGCCGGGGCGTGCCCGGCACGTTCACCCCGTCCTGCGCCTACGACGTGGAGCGCGGCTCGTCCGCGTCGTAGCGGGAGGTGCCCTCGTCCAGCAGCGGCGCCTGCGTCTTCAGGTGCGCCGGGGCGAAGGCGCGCAGGGCGTGGTAGCCGGTGATGACGACCACGGTGCCGAGGGCGATGCCGCTGAGCGAGAAGTTGCTGGTGAACTTCATGCTGACGTTGCCGACGCCGATGATGATGCCCGCGGCGGCCGGCACCAGGTTCAGCGGGTTGCGCAGGTCCACCTTGGCGTTGAGCCAGATCTGGGCGCCCAGCAGGCCGATCATGCCGTAGAGGATGACGGTGATGCCGCCGAGGACGCCGCCCGGGATCGCGGCCACGATCGCGCCGAACTTCGGGCAGAGGCCGAAGAGCAGGGCGAAGCCGGCGGCGGCCCAGTAGGCGGCGGTGGAGTAGACGCGGGTGGCGGCCATGACGCCGATGTTCTCGGAGTACGTGGTGTTCGGCGGGCCGCCGACGGCCGTGGACAGCATGGAGGCGACGCCGTCCGCCGAGATCGCCGTGCCGAGCTTGTCGTCCAGCGGGTCGCCGGTCATCTCGCCGACCGCCTTGACGTGGCCCGCGTTCTCCGCGACCAGGGCGATGACGACCGGCAGCGCGACCAGGATCGCGGACCACTGGAAGGACGGCCCGTGGAATTGCGGCAGGCCGATCCAGTCGGCCTTGGAGACACCGGACAGGTCCAGGCGCCAGTGGTCGGTGACCTTGCCGCTCGCGCTCACCGAGTGGATCTTGCCGAAGACGCGGTCGAACGCCCACGAGATGCCGTACCCGAAGACCAGCCCGAGGAAGATCGCGATCCGGGACCAGAAGCCGCGCAGACAGACCACGGCCAGCCCGGTGAACAGCATGACGAGCAGGGCGGTCCACTGGTCCTGCGGCCAGTAGGTGGAGGCGGTGACCGGGGCGAGGTTGAAGCCGATCAGCATGACGACCGCGCCGGTGACGATGGGCGGCATGGCCGCGTGGATGATCCGCGCCCCGAAGCGCTGCACCGCGAGCCCGACCAGGAACAGCGCCACGCCGACGACGAACACCGCGCCGGTCACGGTGGCGCTCGTGCCGCCCTGGGCGCGGATGACGGCGGCCACCCCCACGAACGACAGGGAGCAGCCGAGGTAGCTCGGCACCCGGCCGCGGGTGGCGAGCAGGAAGATCACGGTCGCCACGCCGGACATCATGATCGCGAGGTTCGGGTCCAGGCCCATGAGCACAGGGGCCACGAAGGAGGCACCGAACATCGCGACCACGTGCTGGGCGCCGAGGCCCACCGTGCGGGGCCAGGTGAGCCGCTCGTCGGGGCGTACCACCGCTCCGGGCGCGGGCGTGCGCCCGTCGCCGTGCAGTTTCCAGCGCACGCCGAGATTCATGGTGGGGTTTCGCTTTCTTACGTACATGAAGACGGTCCGCACCATTGTCACGGGTGACGAGCGGTCCTACGCTCACACGGTCCTACTCATGAACCAAGTTCACGTACATGACTGGTTGAGTTGACTGGCTCAGATGGGAGCCCCGATGAGTGGAAGATCCCGTGCGGCCGTGCTGCTGGCCGCCGTGGTGACGTTCGGCGCGGTGCTCGTCCCGGCCGCGCACGCCGCGCCGAAGGCCCCGCGCACCGTCGTGCTCGACGGCGCCCGCCTCCAGCGGACCCGTGCCCGCCTGGGCCACGACCCCCAACTCCGGCGCGCGCTCAAGGACTTGACCACCCGCGCCGACGCCTGGCTGGACCAGGGTCCCTGGACGGTCGTCGACAAGCCGAAGCCCGCCCCCGGCGGCGACGTCCACGAGTACCTGAGCCAGGCTCCCTACTGGTGGCCCACGACCACCCCCACCGCCGACAACCCCTGGGGCTGCCCCTACGTCCAGCGCGACGGGCAGCGCAATCCCGAGGTCGACAGCGGCACCGACCGGCAGGACGCCGAGAAGGTCTTCGACTCGACGTACGACCTCGCGCTCGCCTGGTACTACACCGGCAGGCGGACCTACGCCGAGAAGGCCGGGCAGATCCTGCGCACCTGGTTCCTGGACCCGGCCACCCGGATGAACCCCGACCTGGACCACGGCCAGTTCATCCCCTGCAAGTACGACGGCCGGGCCATCGGCGTCATCGACTTCTCGCAGTCGTACACGAGCGTCCTCGACGCCCAGGCGATCCTGGCCGCCGGCGCCCCCGGCTGGAGCGCGCGTGACCGTACGGCGATGGGCGCGTGGAACGCGGGCTTCCTGGACTGGCTGAAGAACAGCGCCTTCGGCAAGGAGGAGGGCGCCGCCGCCAACAATCACGGCACCTTCTACGACATGCAGCTCGCCGCCCTCGCCCTCGCCGCCGGCGACACCGCGCTGGCCCGGCGGACCGTTCTGGACGCGCGGGCCGGGCGGATCGACCCGCAGATCGCGGCCGACGGCAGCCAGCCCCAGGAGCTGGCCCGCACCCGCAGCTGGCACTACTCGACCTTCGACCTCGTCGCCTACACCCGCCTCGCGGCCATCGGGCGGCACGTGGGCGTGGACCTCTGGTCGTACCGGGGTCCGGACGGGCAGAGCCTGGTGAAGGCGGTCGACTACCTGCTCCCGGCAGCGACGGGTGCTGCCTCCTGGTCACATCCGGAGCTGGAGTTCCACCGGTACGCGGCCACCGACGTCGTCCACGCGGCGGCCGACGCGGGGGAGCGGGCGGCCGCGAAGGCCGTCGCCGCGCTGGAGGCGCCGCCCGGCGGTGATCTGTGGGCGCTGCGCCCCGCCGCCGAGCAACTGGACTCCATCGCGGGCTGAGCCCTCAGGCGGAACCCGACCGGGGCTCCTGAGCGGTCGCTTAGTATGTGGTTGTCATCGCAACCATGTTCAGGAGCCCCACCCGTGACCGTCGAAGCCCCGATCGCGCCCGCCCTCCCCTACGGGCGGCTGATCCCCGTCACCGTCCACTTCGACGACCTCGACGCCCTCGGCCTCCTGCACAACGCCCGCTACCCGCTGCTGGTCGAGCGCGCCTGGACCGAGCTGTGGAACGGCCACGGCGTCCGCTTCGACGGCGACTGGCACGCGGCGGGCGACGCCTGCAACGCGGTGCGCGAACTGCGCATCAGCTACGAGGCGCCCGTGACCAGCCCCGGTGCGTACGCCGTCCACCTCTGGCTGGACCGGCTCGGTACCACCGGCCTGACCTACGGCTTCCGCTTCTGCTCGGCCGACGGCACGCGGACGTACGCCGAGGGCGCCCGGGTGCTGGTCCGGCTCGACGCGGACACCCTGCGCCCCACGCCTTGGACGGACGGCTTCCGGGCCGCCGGCCGGGAACTGCTGCGCCCGGCGGCCTGACGTTCCGCAGGGGCGTGTCCCGGGGCCGTCGATCAGGGGTGTCCCTCAGGCGCGCGGGTCGGGTACGGCGGCGGCCCGCGCACCGACCTGCGTGCGGCTGCCGCGCTCGGCGGTGCGCAGCACCCCCGCGAACACCGCGAGCCCGCACGCCAGCGCCGCCACCACGCCGAACGACACCATCAGGCTGGTCGCCTGGGCCACCCCGCCGATCAGGCTCGGCGCGATCAGCCCCGAGGTGTAGGTGATCGTCGCCACGCCCGCGATGGCCTGGCCGGGGTTCGGCCCCGCGTGCCCGGCCGCCGCGAAGCACAGCGGTACGACCACCGCGATGCCGAGCCCCATCAGCCCGAACCCGGCCATCGCCACCGCCTGCTGCCCGGCGGCGACGATCAGCAGTCCGCCCAGCGCGGCCAGCGCCCCGCCGGCCCGGACCGTGCGGACCGCGCCGTACCGGTTCACCACCGCGTCCCCGGCGATCCGGGCCACCGCCATGGTCAGCATGAACCCGGTCGTGCAGGCCGCCGCCACCCCGGCCGAGCTGTCCAGCCGGTCCCGCAGGAAGACCGCCGACCAGTCCAGGCTCGCGCCCTCCGCGAACACCGCGCAGAAGCCGACCGCGCCGATCAGCAGCGCCGAGCGCGGCGGCAGCGCGAACCGCGGCGGCGGCTCCTCGTCCGCGGCCGCCCGGAGGTCCGGCACCCAGGCACAGGCCGCCGCTCCGAGCACGGTGAGCACGGCGGCGGCCGACAGGAAGTGCGTGCGGGCGTCCGCCCCCAGATGCGCGGCGAGCGTGCCGGCCGCGGAGCCGGTCAGCGCGCCCGCGCTCCACATGCCGTGCAGCCCCGACATGATCGACCTGTCCAGCAGCCGCTCGACCTCGACACCGAGCGCGTTCATCGTGACGTCGGCGGTTCCCGAGCTCGCGCCGTAGACGAACATCGCCAGGCACAGGGTGTACAGATTCGTCGCCAGGGACGGCAGGACCAGTGACATCGTCCACAGCGCGAGCAGCCCGCGCAGCGCCGTACGGCTGCCGAAGCGGTGGCTGATCCGCCCCGCGAGCGGCATCGCGCACGAGGCGCCGAGCGCCGTGAACGCCAGCGCGAAGCCCAACTGGCCCGCACCGAGCGAGGCATGGTCCTGGATCCACGGCACCCGGGTGGCGAAGGAGCCTGTCACGGCGCCGTGCACGGCGAACACCGCCGCCACGGCGTACCGGGCGCGCCTCACCTCGCCGGGCGCGTGTCCCACGTCACTCATGTTCCCGCCCCTCCCCGGTCCGGTCCCGCCTCCGGGCGCCCGGTCGACCCGCGGCGTAAACTATCAGGTACCCTTCCTGATAGAAAGATGGTTCTAGGATTCCCGCCATGCCCGCATCGCCCAGCACCGCCCGGGCCCTCAACGACCGCCTCGCCCTGCGGCTGCTCCAGCAGGAAGGCCCGCTGACGGCAGGGCAGTTGAAACAGCTGACCGGGCTCTCCCGGCCGACGGTCGCCGACCTCGTGGACCGGCTCACCGACGCCGGGCTGATCACCGTGGTCGGCGAGTCGGGGGAGCAGCGCCGCGGCCCGAACGCCCGGCTCTACGGCATCGTCGCCGACCGCGCCCATCTGGCCGCGCTGGACGTCCGTACCGAGGGTGTCTTCGTGCTGGTCGCGGACCTGGTCGGGCGGGTGCTCGCCGAGGCTTCCGTGCCGATCGGCGGGGATGCCGGCACCGGGCCCGCCGTGGAGCAGGCGGTGGCCGCGGTGGAGCGCACCGCCAAGGAGGCCGGCGCGGACCGGCTGCACACCGTCGGCATCGGTGCGCCGGGCCTCGTCGACCCGGCCACCGGCGACCTGCGCGACTCCGGCGGGCTGCCCGCGTGGCACCGCAGCCTGTCCGCCGCCCTCCAGGAACGCCTGCCGGGCGCCCGCGTCACCGTGGAGAACGAGACCAACCTCGCCGCCCTGGCCGAACAGCGTGAGGGCGCCGCCCGGGACCGCGACACCTTCGTCCTGCTCTGGCTGGGCCACGGTGTGGGCGCGGCGGTCGTCCTCGACGGCACCCTGCGCCGCGGGGCCTCCGGCGGCACCGGCGAGATCGGCTTCCTGCCCGTCCCGGGCACCGGCTCACTGCCCTCGGCGAAGGACTGCGACGGCGGCTTCCACTCCCTGGCCGGAGCAGCCGCGATCGCCAGCCTGGCAACGTCCTGCGGCCTGCCGCCACCGCCCCACCCCGACGGCCCGGCCACGGCGGAGACGGTGCGAGCGGCTGTGGCGGCAGCGGGTGATGGCGGTGCGGAGCGGGGGCCTGTGGAAGTGCCGGGCGGCGCGGAGGCTTCGGACACGAACGCCGGCCCGTCCGCCTCCCGCTTCCTGCACGCCCTCGCCGACCGGCTCGCGGTCGGGGTCGCCTCGGTCGTGGCCGTCCTGGACCCCGGCTGCGTGGTGCTCGGCGGGGAGATCGGGCAGGCCGGGGGCGCGGCGCTCGCGGGGCTGGTGGAGGAGCGGCTGCGCGGGATGTCACCGCTGCGCACGGAGGTCCGGGCCGGCACCCTCGGCGGCACGGCCGTCCTGCGCGGCGCACTCCTGACGGCCCGCGACCGCGCCCAGGACGACCTGTTCACACCTCCGGGCCTGCACTGACGCCTCGCCGCCGCGGACGTGGGACGGGGAGTTCCCTTGCGGTCTGTCTGCCCGGAGGCGGTGGAGGCCGGGTGGGTGTTGTCGCCCTCGTGTTGTTGTGGGGCGGGTTCTGGATCCGGCCCGAACGGACCCCGCTGCCCCCTCAGCCGGTGAAGCGGCGCTCCAGGTACTCCTCGAACGTCACCTTGCCCACCGCTCCCTCCGGTGCGAGGTGGCCGCCCGCGCGGAAGGCGCGGTACGTCCGGCCGGGCAGCGGTAGCTGGAGCACGCTGCGGCGGCGGCCGGTCGCCTGCAGGTAGGCGCGGGCCAGGGAGTCGAAGGAGCGGACCTCGGGACCGCCCATGTCCGGGACCCGGCCGGCCGGCGCGGCGAGTGCCAACTCGGCCAGCCGGGCGGCGACTTCGGTCACCTCCACCGGCTGGTCCGGCACCCCGGCCGGGAGCGGCAGGACGGGCGACCTGGCCAGTGCGCCCAGCACCGTCGCCACCAGGTCGTGGAACTGCGTGGCGCGCAGCACCGTGAAGCCGAGCCCCGACTCCGCTATCAGCCGCTCCACGGCCAGCTTGGACTTGTAGTAGCCGAACGGCACCCGGTCGACCCCGACGATCGAGATGTAGACCAGGTGGGCCACCCCAGCCCGCCGCGCCGCCGAGACGAGCTGACCGGCCGCCCGCTCGTCGCCGCCGCGCGGGCTGCTCGCGCAGTGCACCACCGTCCGTACCCCCGTCAGCGCGGCGTCCAGACCGGCTCCGCCCGCGCGCAGATCGACGGCGTACGGCTGCGCGTGCCGGCTGAGCACCCGCACCGCCTGCCCGTCCGCCCGCAGGCGCTCCGTCACGCGGCGGCCGAGCGTGCCGGTCCCGCCGGTCACCAGGATCGTGGTCATGTCGTTCCCGTTCCTCCGGACTCCGGGTGCCCCGGTCGGAGCACCCCTCGCCAGTGGGAACCGGACAGCCCCGGGAATCGTGACGTCGTACCGACGGGCGCCACGCGCCCTGACGGTCCGGCGGCGGGCAAGGGCCGTCGTCACCGCCACCGGACCCGTCCGCACCCTAAAAGGACTAGACCAGTACGGTCAATGGTCCGGGCCACCGTCCCGGCCACCGTCAACCGGACCTCCCCGAACGGCAGTTGCCCGCTGTGGCTGCGCCGCGCAAGGGTGCTGACACGCGCTGTGAGGGAGGCCACACGCCTCGCCTGTCTGGATGTCGGTCCGGCATGGCACACTGGCCATGTACCAGAAGCAGCGCACTCCGGGGTCGGTGAAAGTCCGAACCGGCGGTTACAGTCCGCGACCCGGTCGCTTCCAGCGGCCGGTTGACCAGGTGAAATTCCTGGACCGACGGTTAAAGTCCGGATGGGAGGCAGTGCGCGGCGAGCGGGCACGTCTTTCGTGTGCGCCGTCGTATCTGGGCTCGTCCGTACCCGGACGGGTCCTTCTCGGCGTCGTCCTGTCGTGCTCACTCGTACCAGCTGTCGTCATCGACAGGCCCCGGAGTCCGTGCCCGAAGAGGCAGGAGGACCCGGGAAGTGTTCACCGGAATCGTCGAAGAGCTGGGTGAGGTCACCGCCGTCGAGAACCTCGGCGACGCCTCCCGCTTCAAGCTCCGTGGCCCCGTCGTGACCGAGGGCGCGCAGCACGGCGACTCCATCGCCGTGAACGGCGTCTGTCTCACCGTCGTCGAGCACGAGGGCGACGAGTTCACGGCCGACGTCATGGCCGAGACCCTGAACCGCTCCAGCCTCGGCGCGCTCACCGTCGGCTCCCGCGTCAACCTCGAACGCCCCACCGCCGTCGGCGCCCGCCTCGGCGGCCACATCGTGCAGGGCCACGTCGACGGCACCGGCGAGGTGCTGGCGCGCACGCCGTCCGAGAACTGGGAGATCGTGAAGATCTCGCTGCCCGCGGACCTCGCCCGCTACGTGGTCGAGAAGGGCTCCATCACCGTCGACGGCATCAGCCTCACCGTCGTCGAGGCCGGCCCGGACTTCTTCACGGTCAGCCTCATCCCGACCACCCTCGACCTGACCACGCTCGGCGTGAAGCAGGCCGGCGACCCGGTCAACCTGGAGGTCGACGTCATCGCCAAGTACGTCGAGCGTCTCCTCGGCGACCGCGCCCAGGGAGCCGGCAAGTGAACTGGCTGAACTCCGAGGCCTTCACCCTCTTCGGCCAGCGCATCATCTGGTCGGACATGGTCGGCAACATCCTCGGCCTGATCACCCTCGCCCTCGGCTGGCGCCGCTCGCTGTGGACCTGGCCCGTGCAGTTCCTCTCCGGCCTCGTCCTCTTCGCCGCCTTCTACGGCCATCTGACCGGCAGCGCCGGCAAGCAGGCCGTCGTCATGGCCGTCGCCCTGTACGGCTGGTGGCAGTGGCAGCGCACCAAGGACCGCTCCGGCGACGGCCACATCACGCCCCGCTTCGCCACCTGGCGCGAGCGCGCGGCCATGCTCGCCGCGGCCGCCGTGGGCACGGTCGCCGTCGCCCTGTTCTTCCAGGCGTACCCGAGCCTGTCCTGGGACCCCTGGCCGGACGCGTACATCTTCGTCGGCACCGTCGTCGCCATGTACGCCCAGGCCAAGGGCATGGTCGAGTTCTGGATCGCCTGGCTCCTCGTCGACCTCGTCGGCGTCCCCCTCAACTTCACCAACGGCTACGCCTTCTCCGGCTTCGTCTACGTCATCTACGGCGCGCTCGTCCTGTGGGGCATGCGCGACTGGTGGCTGCGCTCCCGCAGGCGTCCGCAGCCCGTCCTGGAAGGAGCTCCGGCATGACCGCGGCACCCCTGCTCCACGACATCGATCCCCTCGAGGACTTCCTGCTCGACCCCGTCGAACAGGCCGTCGCCGACATCGCCGCGGGCCGCCCCGTCGTGGTCGTGGACGACGAGGACCGGGAGAACGAGGGCGACCTCGTCATCGCCGCCGAGAAGGCGACCCCCGAGATCGTCGCCTTCATGATGAGCGAGTGCCGGGGCCTGATCTGCGCCCCCATGGAGGGCGACGAACTCGACCGGCTGCGGCTGCCGCAGATGGTGGAGGACAACACCGAGTCGATGAAGACCGCCTTCACCGTCTCCGTGGACGCCTCCGCCGCGCACGGCGTCACCACCGGCATCTCCGCCGCCGACCGCGCCACCACGCTTCAGCTGCTGGCAGGCGGCACCGCCGAGCACACGGACTTCGTCCGCCCCGGCCATGTCTTCCCGCTGCGCGCCCGGCCCGGCGGCGTCCTCGTGCGCAACGGCCACACCGAGGCCGCCGTCGACCTCGCCCGGCTCGCGGGCCTGCGTCCGGCCGGCGCCATCGTGGAGATCGCCGGCGAGGACGGCCGGATGCTCCGGCTGCCCGAGCTGATCCCGTTCGCCCGCAAGCACGGCCTGACGATCATCTCCATCGAGGACCTGATCGCCTACCGCCGCAGCAGCGAGCCCACCGTCCGCCGCGAGGCCGAGACCCGGCTGCCCACCGCCCACGGCACCTTCACCGCCTACGGCTACCGGGCCGTCGCCGACGGCGTCGAGCACGTCGCCCTCGTGCACGGCGAGCTCGGCGACGGGGCGGACGTCCTGGTCCGCGTCCACTCCGAATGCCTCACCGGCGACGTCTTCGGCTCCCTGCGCTGTGACTGCGGCCCCCAGCTGGACACGGCCCTGGAACGCATCCAGGAGGAGGGCCGGGGCGTCGTGGTCTACCTGCGCGGACACGAGGGCCGCGGCATCGGCCTGCTGTCCAAGCTCCGGGCGTACGAACTCCAGGAGCAGGGCCGCGACACGCTCGACGCCAACCTCGAACTCGGTCTGCCGGCCGACGCCCGGGACTACGGCGCGGGCGCGCAGATCCTCGCCGACCTCGGCGTGCGCAGCGTCCGGCTGATGACCAACAACCCGGACAAGACGGACGCGTTGCGTAGCCACGGCATCAAGGTCACCGACCGCGAACCGATGCCGGTCCAGGCCGGGGAGCACAATCTGCGGTACCTGCGCACCAAGCGCGACCGGATGGGACACGACCTGCCCTGGCTCGACACGCCCGCCGTGGCGGCGGCCTGCGGCAACCAGTAAGCAAGAGAGCACTGAGGAGACACGTGAGCGGCAAGGGTGCACCGGAGCTGTCCGTACGGGGTGCGAGCGACCTCAGGGTCGCCGTCATCGCGGCGCAGTGGCACGAGAAGGTAATGGACGGTCTGGTGAACGGCGCCCTGCGCGCCCTGCACGACCTGGGGATCGACGAGCCGACCCTGATCCGGGTCCCGGGCAGCTTCGAGCTCCCGGTCGCCGCCAAGGTCCTCGCGGGCCGCGGCTACGACGCGGTGGTCGCCCTCGGCGTCGTCATCCGCGGCGGCACGCCCCACTTCGACTACGTGTGCCAGGGCGTCACCCAGGGCCTCACCCAGGTCAGCATCGAGACCGGCGTCCCCGTCGGCTTCGGCGTGCTCACCTGCGACACCGAGGAGCAGGCCCTGGACCGGGCCGGCATCGAGGGCTCGAACGAGGACAAGGGGCACGAGGCGGTGACGGCGGCGGTGGCGACGGCGGCCACGCTGCGCTCAGTATCCGAACCCTGGCACTAGGTCGGCCACCACAACGGCTAGGGTGGGGGACACCATGTCCAAGAAGACGTTCGAGGAGCTCTTCACCGAGCTCCAGCACAAGGCCGCCCACGGCGATCCCGTCACCTCCCGCACCGCAGAGCTGGTCGGCAAGGGTGTCCATGCCATCGGCAAGAAGGTCGTCGAGGAGGCCGCCGAGGTCTGGATGGCCGCCGAGTACGAGGGCAAGGAAGCGGCAGCCGAGGAGATCTCGCAGCTGCTCTACCACGTCCAGGTGATGATGGTCGCCCGCGGGATCTCCCTGGACGACGTCTACGCCCACCTGTGAACAGCCTGCTGTTCCAGCCGTACCAGCCGTAAGAACCCCGTCACGCAAAGGAAGCCGACCTCATGCTGCGCATCGCCGTCCCCAACAAGGGTTCCCTGTCCGGCCCTGCGGCGGACATGCTGCATGAGGCCGGCTACCAGCAGCGCCGCGAGTCCAAGGAACTGCGGATCGTCGACCCGGTCAACGAGGTCGAGTTCTTCTACCTCCGCCCCCGCGACATCGCGATCTACGTCGCCTCCGGCCGCCTCGACGTGGGCATCACCGGCCGCGACCTGCTGATCGACTCGGGCGCCGACGCCGAGGAGATCCTGCCGCTCGGCTTCGCCCGCTCCACCTTCCGCTTCGCCGCCAAGCCCGGCACGGCGACCGGCACCGAGGACCTCAAGGGCAGGACGGTCGCCACGTCCTACGAGGGCATCGTCGCCGGGCACCTCGCGGACAGCGGCATCGACGCCTCCGTGGTCCACCTCGACGGCGCCGTCGAGACCGCGATCGAGCTGGGCGTCGCCGAGGTCATCGCCGACGTCGTCGAGACCGGCACCAGCCTGCGCAACGCCGGCCTGGAGGTCTTCGGCGAGCCGATCATGAAGTCCGAGGCGATCGTCATCCGCCGCTCCGGCGCCGGCACCGAGGACGCGAAGGTCCAGCAGTTCCTGCGCCGTCTCCAGGGCGTCCTGGTCGCGCGGACGTACGTGATGATGGACTACGACTGCCGTGTCGAGCAGCTGGAGAAGGCCGTCGCGCTCACCCCCGGCCTGGAGTCCCCGACCGTCTCCCCGCTGCACAACGAGGGCTGGGTCGCGGTCCGCGCCATGGTGCCCGCCAAGGAGGCGCAGCGGATCATGGACGACCTCTACGCCATCGGCGCCCGCGCCATCCTCACCACGGCCATCCACGCCTGCCGCCTCTGAGGGACACGCCGACCGATGTCCGACCCGACTCCCCTTCCCGACCTCCCCGTCACCTTCCGGCCGGGCCACACCCGGGCCATCCTGCTCACCGCCGGCGCGGCGATCTTCCTGACCATCACGGCGGTCGGCCTGCTGCTGGAGCAGCTGGGCCCGGGGGAGCGCCTCAGCTTCGCCGTCACCGGAGCGCTCATCTTCTGGGTGCTCGCTCTGCTGGCCCGGATCAAGGTGGTCGCCGACGACTCCGGCGTCACCGTGGTCAACATCGCCGGCAAGCGGCGCCTGGAATGGGCCGAGATCGTTCAGGTGAACCTCCGCCCGGGCGACCCGTGGGTGTTCCTCAACCTCAGCGACGGCACCAGCCTGCCCGCGCTCGGCATCCAGCCGGGTCTCGCCAAGCAGCGTGCCATTGCCGACGCGCGGGCCCTGCGCGCGCTCGCCGAGGCACGTTCGGCGGTCGACGGCGCCCACGACCGGGGCTGACCCGGCGGCCGGGCACGGCCCCTCAGGGGCGGCGTCGCCGCTTCCCCGGGGGCGGCTCCGGGCTCACTCGGGGACAGATCGGGGCCGACTCCGGGGCGCCCACCCTGCCCGAGCGGCCCTTGTCTTGATTAATCTGGTGACGGAGGCCTTTTCGCTGCGCCTCCGCCCCTGCACGCCGCCCGGCGTCCAGGGGTTCCTGCTACCCGAGGAGTGACTCCCTCCAGCGATGGACGGATCGTCCTGTAGTACCTGCGCCGCCCCGACCCGACATACCGGGAAGGCGGCGGCATCGTGACCACCTCTCTGCTGCTCCTGGCAGCCGCCCTCCTGCTGATTCTCGCCAACGGATTCTTCGTGGCGGCCGAATTCGGCCTCGTGACGGTCGAGCGCCCGGAAGCCGAGAAGGCCGCCGCCGACGGCGACCGACGCGCCCGTACGGTCGTCGAGTCGCTCAAGGAACTGTCCTTCCAGCTCTCCGGCACCCAGCTCGGCATCACCATCACCTCCCTGGTCGTCGGCATGCTGGCCGAACCGGCCCTGGCCCGGCTGCTGCACGGCCCGTTCGCCGCACTCGGCCTCCCCGACGGCGTCGTCTCCGGCATCGCCGTGGTCGTCGGCATGCTGCTGGCCTCCGCGATCCAGATGGTCATCGGCGAACTGGTGCCCAAGAACTGGGCGGTCTCCAAGCCGCTCCAGGTCGCGCGCTTCGTCGTCGGCCCGCAAGCCCGCTTCTCACGGCTGTTCCGCCCGGTGATCGCCGCGCTCAACACCGTCGCCAACCGGCTCGTCCGGGCCCTCGGCGTCGAGCCGGCCGAGGAGCTGGCCTCGGCCCGCACCCCGGGCGAACTCGTCTCCCTGGCCCGGCACTCCGCGCAGGCCGGCGCCCTGGAGCAGGACACCGCCGACCTGTTCGTGCGCACCCTGTCCCTGGGCGAGCTGACCGCGCAGCACGTCATGACCCCGCGTGTGAAGGTCAGCGCCCTCCAGGACTCGGCCACCGCCGAGGACGTGGTGAACCTCACCCGGGCCACGGGCCTGTCCCGCTTCCCCGTCTACCGCGAGAAGATCGACGAGATCGTCGGCATGGCCCACCTCAAGGACGCCCTGGCCGTCCCGGTCCACGACCGGCTGCGTACCCCGGTGAGCCGCATCGCCCGCAAGGCGCTGCTCGTCCCCGAGACCCTGCCGGTCCAGCCCCTGCTCGCCCGGCTCCGCTCCGAGCAGCCCATCGCGGTCGTCGTCGACGAGTACGGCGGCACCGCCGGCGTCGTCACCCTGGAGGACATCGTCGAGGAACTCGTCGGCGAGGTCCGCGACGAGCACGACCGCCCGGACGCGCCGGAATTCGCCGTCGCCCCGCCGCAGGACGGCAAGCCCGCCTGGGACGTCGACGGCAGCGTCCGCGTCGACATCCTCCAGCGCATAGGACTCGACGTGCCCGAGGGGCCGTACGAGACGGTCGCCGGCCTGGTCGCGGACCTGCTCGGCAGGATCCCGGCCCCCGGCGACCGGGCCGAACTGCCCGGCTGGCGGCTCTCGGTGCGCCGCGTCGGCCACTACCGCGCCGAACGGGTCCGCCTGGTCAGGACGGCCCCGGCGGCGAACGTGATGGAGACCGCCCGATGAGCGTCCTCCAACTGGCCTTCGCCGCACTGCTCGTGCTCGCCAACGGCTTCTTCGTCGGCGCCGAGTTCGCGCTCGTTTCCGTGCGCCGCAGCCAGATCGAACCGCTCGGCACGGCGCGCGCCCGCCAGGTGCTCTACGGCCTGCAGCGCCTGCCGCAGATGATGGCAGCCGCCCAGTTCGGCATCACGGTCTGCTCGCTGACCCTCGGCGCGGTCGCCGAGCCGACGGTGGCGCAGCTGCTGGAGCCGGTGTTCGCCGCGGTCCGGCTGCCGGACGGCATGATCCATCCGCTGGGTTACGTGATCGCACTGATGGCGGTCGTCTTCTTCCACCTGGTGATCGGCGAGATGGTGCCGAAGAACCTCGCGATGGCGGCCCCCGAGAAGGCGGCACTCTGGCTCGGCCCCGGACTGGTCGCGTTCGCCCGCGTCTGCAGACCGATCACCGTCGCCCTCGGCGCCTGCGCCCAGGCCGTCCTGCGCCTGTTCCGGGTCGAGCCGAAGGACGAGGTGGAGGCGGTCGTCACCACCGAGCAGCTCAACCGCCTGCTGGAGGACTCCGGCGAGGCGGGCCTGCTCGACCCCGAGGAGCGCGAGCGCCTGGAGGACGCCCTGGAGCTGGGCTCCCGTCCGGTCACGGACGTCCTGCTGCGCCGGGAGTCCCTCGTCGTCGTCGCGCCGTCGGTCACCCCGGGCGAGATCGTCGACCTGACGGCCCGCACGGGCTACTCCCGTTTCCCGGTCGCGGCGGCGGACAAGGGCGCCTTCATGGGCTACGTCCACGTCAAGGACGTCCTGGACCTGGAGAGCTCCGACCGTGCCGTCCCGCAGCACGTCTGGCGCCCCATGACCACCCTGCGGGCCGAGCTGCCGCTCGACGACGCCCTCACGGTCATGCGCCGGGCGGCCACACACCTGGCCCAGGTGGCGGACGCCTCCGGCCGGGTGCTGGGCCTGGTGGCCCTGGAGGACGTACTGGAGCTGCTGGTGGGCGAGGTACGCGACCCGGCCCACCGCGAGATGCCAGAGCCGAGAGCCAGCGGCGAGCCGGAGGGAGTGCTCGCCAACTAGCCCGGACGGCGGGGAGCCGCGTGACAGCGGGCCGCAGGCGGCCGTCATGCGGCTCCCCGTGTCCGTTCCGGAGAGGCGCTCACATGCCCGGCGGATCCTGCGGGCCCCGGCCCGACAGCACCTCTCCGTACGCCTGCATCAGGTCGGGCAGCCGGAGCGTCGCCAGGTCGTCCCGGGAGAGCGCGCCCAGATAGGCGGACAGCCGCAGGTCCCGGTACGCGCAGCTCTTCTCGTACAGCGTCCGCAGGAAACGGCCGTTGCCCAGCTCGTCGATCCACCCCTGGTCGACCACGTGCCCGGCGATCGAGCGCAGCTCCTCCAGCGCCTCCTCGTCCCACACGTCCCCGTTCTCGGCCGCCAGCACCTTGCCGATCTCGGTGAGTTCCTGCGGCCGGTAGGAGGGGAAGTCGACCCGAGACGTGAAGCGGGAGGACAGCCCGGGGTTCGCCGCCAGGAGCCGGTCCATGCCCTCGGGGTAGCCGGCCAGGATCACCACCAGGTGGTCCCGGTTGTCCTCGGCCCGCTTCAGCAGCACCTGCAGGGCCTCGTCGCCGTACGCGTCCCCCTTGCCGTACCCGGAGTTCGACAGCGAGTACGCCTCGTCCACGAACAGCACCCCGCCGATCGCGGAGTCGATCAGCTCGTTGGCCTTCACGGCCGTCTGCCCGAGGTACTCGCCGACGAGATCCGCCCGTTGGGCCTCCACCAGGTGGTCGCCGCCGAGCAGGCCGAGCGCGTAGAAGACCCGGCCGAGGATCCGGGCCACCGTGGTCTTGCCGGTCCCCGACGGCCCCGAGAAGACGAAGTGCCGTTTCGGCGGCTGCACCGGCAGCCCCTGCCCGGCCCGCAGCCGGGCCATGTTCAGCTGTGCGGACAGCGCCTTCACCTGGCGCTTGACCGGCTCCAGCCCCACCATGCGCTCCAGCTCGGCGAGTGCCTCCTCCAGCAGGGCGGGATCGGTCGGCCCGGCCGGGACCGGGGAGGAGGGGGCGCCGGTCTTCGCGCGCACCGCCGGGTCGGCCACCGAGGGCAGGGGCCCGGTCGGCAGATCCGGCTCCGGCAGCCGCAGGTCCCGGCTCTCGGTGCCGAAGAAGGCGTCGAAGCCGTCCGCTCCGTCGACGCTGTCCTGCCCGGCGCCGGTCAGGCTGATCGCGGCGAGGCCGGCGGCGTCGTCGTACCCGTCCCCCTCGGCGATCGCCGCGAGGCGCGCCGAGGTGTCCATGAAGGCGGGGTCCACGCGGTGCACGGCCCGGTACAGGGGGAGCGCCGCCGCCGAGCGGCCCGTGCCCTCGTGCGCCCGCGCCAGCCAGTAGCGCAGCTCCTTGCGCTGCGGCTGCTCGCTGCGGCAGCGCATCAGCGCCGCCGACAGCAGCGGCTCGGCCTGACCGTACATCTCCAGCCGGACCCGGGCCATGCCGCCGAACAGGCCCGCCTCGATGCCGAGCAGCGGATCGTCCAGCAGCGGGTCGGTGTGCCGGACCAACTGCTCCCAGTCCTTCACCAGATAGGCGCGGCAGGCGTGCAGAAAGCGCACCTGGGGGTCGGTGTCGACCGGGGGCAGTCCGGCGAGCGCCCGGTCCAGCTCGGGCACGTGCCGGCCGTCCAGCCAGTGCGAGGCGTGCGCCAGCAGCAGATCGCGCGGGCTCTCCAGCACCGGCTGCACCCACCAGCCCAGCCAGTACCAGGAGTTGAGGGGCCTGCGGTGCCGGCCGCGCTGCTCGCCGAAGCGGTCGCGGTGCCGGAACATTCTGAGCAGCGCGGTCGTGGTGTCGACCCGGAGCGCGTGCAGCCCGAGCCAGCCGTCCGCCATGCCCGGGTCCATCCGCACCGCGGTGCGGAACTCCTCCTCCGCCTGCGGATAGGCCCCCATCGTGTACGCGTCGACACCTCGCAGCCAGGCGAGGTCGGCCGGGGCGTCGGGGCCCTGCGTGCCGAAGTCCATCCGTCCCCCCACAGACCGTGCCCCCGTGGTTCACCACCGGGCGGACGCCCGGGGCCGCCGCGGTCGAACCGCCGTGCCGCGGACCGGAGTTGCTGGGTGCGAGGCAGCCGCTCCGAGCCCGCACCGTTGGCATCGTACCCGCGCGGGGACCGCCTGCCGAAGGGTGCCGTACGGGCCGTTTGACGAGGTGGGAGCGGACGGAGCACAACGGCTTCGTGACCGAGTGTGAGCGGCTCGGTGCGCGGGGCGCCCGGAAAGTGGCTTTAGGGCAGTACGAAGCCCCCGGTCACGGGGGAACAACCGGGGGCTTCGCGTTCGTGAGCGGTTCCGATTGACCGCACATTGAGAACGTAAGACCTGTACGGGCCCCCGGTCAAGCAGAGTTGGGGCACTCGGGGAAGTTCACCCACAGGCGTCTTCACAACTTCACCACATTGCCGATGGCTCGTCACTCAGGGTCACGGGCTGGTCCGGTCCAGGGGTTGACCCGGGTCCCGGCAGCACCTCGTACCCCATCGGAGTCTGTGTCACCAGGAGATCGGCATGGGGGTACGAGGGGTCCGCGGCGAAGTGCGCGCGCTCCGCCTCGACCCAGCCGTCCCAGAACTCCCGCTGCTCCGTCCCGTCCCGCAGCCGGCCGCGCGCCCAGGACTCCTCCCGGGGCAGCTCCATCCACAGCAGCCGCGCCAGATGCGGCCGCAGCTCCCGGCGCCCGGCGCCGACGCCCTCCAGCAGCATCACCGGCGCGGCCGGCAGCGGCCGCGGCGCCGCGAAGGCGCGGGCGCGCCAGTCGTAGGGGGCGTAGTGCCCGCTCTCGCCGCGGGCGAGCGGCCCGATCACCTGGGCCATGAGCCGGTCGGTCCAGGCGAACAGCTGCTCGTGGCTCGCCACGTCGTCGAGGTGCAGCACCGGCGCCCCGTCCAGCGCGGCGGCCAACCGCCCGGTGAACGTCGTCTTTCCGGAGCCGGCGTGCCCGTCGACGCCGATCAGCCGGACCGGCCCGAGGGAGGGCGGGAGCCGGCGGAGCCGGGCGGCGAGGTCGCGAATGACGGTTCCCGAGGTGTGCGGCGGTGTGGGCGGATTCCCGGAAACAGTCTAGTCGAGGCTTGAACCATCGGCTGGCGGCCAGTCAATGGCCGGAAAAACATTCGGGAAATCACCTGACCGATATGTCGAATTCGGCGTTCCGGGGGTGCCCGCCCGTGAGTAGGGTGCCTCCAGCGCAACTGACCATGCGTCGTACGGGGACTGGTAGGGGGACATGGCTGCGGAGTTATTCGAAGGGCAGTATGTGTGGCATCCGGCCGCCGACGACCGGGTACTGGCGAGTGTATGCGTCGATGTGCGCGCCGGGCGTTATCGATACGCGTACGAGGCGCTCGCCGAGACGCGTTCCGACTTCGGCCTGCGTGCCCATCGCTCGCTGGTTATCGCCTCCGAGGCCGCCGGCACCGATCTGGTCGAGCGCTGGCTCGCCGAGGAGCCGACCCCCGAGGCCGCGCTGATGTGGGCCCGGGTCGCGGTGCAGCGCGCGCTGCGGGCCGCGGACGCGCACGACGAGCGCGCCGAGGCGCTGGAACGGATCGCCCTGACCGCCTGCGACCGCGCCGCCGCCCTGGCCCCCGCGGACCCCACACCCTGGGCGGCCAAACTCGCCATGGCCCGGCTGCACCGGCTGCGCGACCCGGCCCCGCACGGCCTGCTCACCGCCCCGCCCGGCCCCTGGCGGCTGTTCGCGCACGTCCTCTCGCTGGACCCCTGGCACCGCGAGGCCCACCATCGCTTCCTCTCCTCCTTCTTCACGCGCCACGGCGGCTCCGTGAACGCGGCCTGGGACGTGGCCGCCTTCCTCAGCCAACGGGCGCCCGCCGACTCCGCCCTGCGGCTGCTGCCCCTGGTCGCCCTGGTGGAGAGCTACAACCCGACCCAGTTGCTCGCCGACCAGGTCTGGGAGCAGCCGCAGTGGCGTGCCACCGCGCTCGCGATCTACCAGAACTGGCTGCCCGCGGTGGCCGGCTACCGCTTCACCCCGGTGCTCGACCTGGCCTACCTCGCGCACGCGCTGGTCATGGGCCAGCGCGAGTTCGAGGCCCGGGCGGTGTTCACGGCGATGGGCCCGTACGCCTCGCGCATGCCCTGGAGCGCCTTCGGCGACCCGGCCGAACAACTCTCCCGGGCCCGGCGCGCCTGCGGCTTACCCGTCCCCGGGCCCGCCTGACCCCGCACGGTCTCCACCCCCGGGAGACGCGTGCTCCGCCCTCACCGAGAGAAAGGCGAACAGTGTCGGAACGGATGTCGGCTCCACGGGCGAAGGCCCGTGCGGGCGAAGAGGCGGTCGCGCTCGACGACGACGCGACCCTGCATGCGATGGGTTATCCGCGCAAACTCACCCGACGCTTCCAGGCGTTCGACAATTTTGCGATCTCCTTCACCATCATCAATATCCTCTCGGGTATTTTCTCCTCCTTCGGATTCGGAATGGGTGCGGGCGGCCCCCGCATTCTCGTTTTCGGCTGGATCGGCGTTTCCGTGATGGTGCTGCTCATCGGCGCGGCCATGGCGGAAGTCGCCTCGGCCTATCCGACCAGCGGTGCCCTGTATTTCTCCGCCGGAAAACTCGCCAAGCGGCACAAAGGGGCCTGGTCCTGGTTCACGGGTTGGCTGAACTTCGTCGGCCAGATCGGTGGCACCGCCGCCACGGGCTACGCGGCCGCCACCTTCATCCAGGCCTTCGTGAGCCTCCAGTGGCCCTCCTACCAGCCGACCACGCATCAAACGGTGCTGATCACAGCGTTGATCATCGTGGTGCAGGGGCTCGCCAACACCTACACCGTGCAGCTCGTCGCCGTACTGAACCGCATTTCCGTCTGGTGGCTGCTGATCGGACTGGTCGTGATCGTAGGCGCACTCATAGTGATCCCCGATCATCATCAACCGGCTTCGTTCGTGACGCATTTCGAGAACAACACCGGCTTCACGAGCGGACTTTACGGCGGCATGCTCGGTCTGCTGGTGACCAGCTGGACCTTCACCGGCTTCGACGGCAGCTTCCACATGTCGGAGGAAACGGTCCATGCGACGGTCAACGCACCGAAGGGGATCACCCGTGCCATCGGCTATTCGGCGGTCACCGGTCTGATCCTGATGCTCGCATTGGTCTATAGCATTGGCGACTACGCCAAGGAGGCGGGCGCGGGCGCACCTCCCGTGCAGATCCTCATCGACGCACTCGGCCTCGGCACCGCCAAGGTCATGCTCCTCATCGTCATCGGCGCGATGCTCTTCTGCGGTCTCGCCAACCTCACCAGCAACACCCGGCAGATCTTCGCCTTCTCCCGGGACGGCGCGATGCCCGGCTCGCGCTGGTGGCACTCGGTCTCGACGCGCACCCGTACGCCCGTGAAGGCGGTCTGGCTCGCGGTGGCCTGCTCGCTGGCCCTCGTCGTGCCCGGCTGGTGGTCCCACACGGCGTTCACCGCGATCGTCAGCGTCAACGTGGTCGGTCTCTTCCTCGCCTACGCCGTGCCGATCTTCCTGCGGCTGCGGCTCGGCGACGGATTCGAACCGGGCCCCTGGCACCTGGGCCGCTGGGGCCGGCTCATCGGCTGGCTCGCGGTGGTCTGGATCCTGCTCAGCAGCGTGCTGTTCATGCTGCCGCAGGCCTCGCCGATCACCGTCGACTCCTTCAACTACGCGCCGATCGCGCTCGCCGCCGTCCTGCTCGTTGCGACGGTGTGGTGGTTCGCGACGGCCCGCCGCCGCTTCCAGGGCCCGGTCAGCTACGGCGGCCCCGACGAGGTGGCGGCGATGGACCTCGTCTGACCACCCGCACCCGTGCACCCCGCGCCCCGTGCCCCCAGGGGCGCGGGGAACGCCGTCAGAGGCGCAGACCAATATTCGTCGCGCGGCATCCGCCGAAGCGCTGGCAGGGCCATGCCGCCTGCTTCATAGTTGGCGCAAACCACCTACCGGACCAGCCCGACCCGGACACCTGGGGGTAACCGCGCCCATGAGCAGAGCCCAGCAGCCGTCCCGCAGAACCGTCCTCACCGCAGCCGCGGCGGTCGCCGCAGCCACGGCCGGTGCCGTGGCCCCCGCTGCCGCCGCCGCGCAGCGGCCGTCCGCCGAGGCCGACGAGCCCGCCCGCGCGCAGGCCCGCCCCATCGACTACCGGGCCTGGACCACGCACCGCCAGTGGCGCCAAGGCACCGCCGAGGGCGTCCGGGCCGTCTCCGGCGCCCGCCCCGGCGTCGTGATCGGCATCCCGGCCGGCCGCACCGACTACCCCGACCCGCACACCGGCACGACCGCCACCTGGGAGTACGCCGTGTGGACCTCCCCGGTCCACCTGCTCACCGTCCCGGCCACCGAGGTCGTCGCCTCCTGGAACGCCCGCACCCCCGAGGGCACCTGGCTCCAGGCCGAGCTCCGGGGCACGTACTCCGACGGCACCGTCACCCCCTGGTACGTGATGGGCCGCTGGGCGGCCGGCGACCAGGACATCAGGCGGACCTCGGTGGACGGCCAGGCCGACGGCAGGAGCGCCGTCTCGACCGACACCTTCGCCATCGACGACGCGAGCACCGGCCTGCGCCTGGTCTCGTACCGGCTGCGCCTGACCCTCTACCGCAGACCCGGCACCGAACTGACCCCGACCGTCTGGCGGTTCGGCGCCATGGGCTCCGACATCCCCGACCGCTTCACGGTCCCGGCCTCCGCCCCCGGCCTCACCCACGAACTGACCGTCCCGCGCTACTCGCAGGAGATCCACAAGGGCCAGTACCCGCAGTACGACAACGGCGGCGAGGCCTGGTGCAGCCCCACCTCCTCACAGATGATCATCGAGTACTGGGGCGGCCGGCTCACCCCCGGGCAACTGGCCTGGGTGGATCCGGCCTATGCCGACCCGCAGGTCGACAACGCGGCCCGGTTCACCTACGACTACCAGTACGAGGGCTGCGGCAACTGGCCGTTCAACGCCGCCTACGCGGCCACCTTCGACGGCATCCAGGGCGTGGTCACCCGGCTCGCCTCGCTCACCGAGGTGGAGACGCTGGTCGCGGCCGGCATCCCGGTCATCACGTCCCAGTCCTTCCTGGCAGCCGAGTTGACCGGCGCGGGCTACGGCACCTCCGGGCATCTGATGACCGTCATCGGCTTCACCGCGGAGGGGGACGTCATCGCGAACGATCCGGCCTCGCCGGACGACACGGCGGTCCGACGGGTCTACCGCAGGCGGGAGTTCGAGAACATCTGGCTGCGGACCAAGCGGTACAACGCCGCCGGCAAGGTCGTCTCCGGCAGCGGGGGAGTCTGCTACCTCTACTTCCCGGCGCGTCCGGGCCCGCGTCGGCGCAAGGCGCTCGCGGCGGTGGGCGTGTGCTGACCGTGTGAGCAAGCTCATCACCGCAAAAGCCGTCGCGGGTGGCAAGGTGGACAAACGGGTGGGGAACCTGTTCTGTACGTCCGACCTCTGCGAGTACCACCATGACCGCACACCCGGCCACCGCCACCCGCGCCCGCACCGGAGGGCCCCGCGACGACGGCCCGAAGATCGTCGAGCACGTCATGGGATGGGTCCTCGTGGCCGTCGTCGCGATGTTCGTGACCCAGCTCGGCCTGCTCTGATCCGACCCGCTCACGCGTGCGGCTTGTTCTGACATACTGCCGATGTCCCGCCGACCGCCTGGAACAGGGTCGAAATTGAACATGCCGCACCAGCGTGCCGCCGTCCGTCCCCGGATGCGCGGTACCGAGCGCTCGGTCGCGCGTCGCGCCGAACTCATCGCCATCGGGCGGAAGTTGTTCGCCGACACGTCCTACGACGCGCTGTCCATGGACGACATCGCCCGCCAGGCGCATGTCGCCAAGGGGCTGATCTACTACTACTTCCAGTCCAAGCGGGGCTACTACCTGGCGATCATCCAGGACTCCGTCGCCGACCTGGTCACCTTCGCGGCGAGCGGGCGCGACCTGGCCGCCGTCGACCGCGTCCACCGCACCATCGAAGGCTATCTGCGCTACGCCGAGCACCACCAGGCCGCGTACCGCACGATCGTCAGCGGCGGCGTCGGCTTCGACACCGAGGTGCACGCAGTACGGGACGGCGTGCGCGAGGCGATCATCGATACCATCGCCGAGGGCGCCTACGGCCGCCGGGACATCTCCGCGCCCGCCCGGATGGGCCTGCTGTCCTGGGTGTGCAGCGTCGAGGGCGCGACCCTGGACTGGATCGACCGCCCCGGGCTGTCCCGCGACCTCATGCGCGAGCTGCTGGTGAAGACGCTGGGCGGCGTCCTGCGCGCCGTGGAGGAGCTGGATCCGGCCCACCCGGCCCCGCAGCCGGCCCGCCGCGACGGCTGACACCCGGTCGTCCGGCGTACGTACGGCAGCGTGAAGACCCCCGTCACTTTCCGCTCACAGCTGCGCGCACTCGGTAGCGCAGCTTTCTTGAAGTAAGCGGTCGTTAACTGGTGACGGGAGGTCCCCGATCGGGCATACTCACAGCGCAGAGCCGCTGGTCAGCAACTCCCGAGACCCGGGAGCGGGCGCCCGCGGCCATCCGGAACGATCAGGCGGAGCCGCTCCCACCCCACGGGCCACCCGCCTGCGCCCGACAGGGAGGAGACCGACGCCATGTCCGACCGCGCCCCGCAGCCGGTGGAGCGTCAACTGCCCACGGAAGAGGCGAGGGATCTGCTCGCCCTCGTCCGTGAGATCGCCCAGCGCGAGATCGCGCCGAGGGCCGCCGAGGAGGAGGAAGCGGGCCGCTTCCCGCGCGAGGTCTTCACCCTGCTCTCCGAGTCGGGCCTGCTCGGCCTGCCCTACGGCGCCGAGTGCGGCGGCGGCGACCAGCCCTACGAGGTCTACCTCCAGGTCCTGGAGGAGCTGGCCATGGCCCGGCTCACCGTGGGCATGGGCGTCAGCGTGCACACGCTCGCCTCTTACGCGCTCGCCACCTACGGCACCAAGCAGCAGCAGGTCGAGCACCTGCCCGCGATGCTCGGCGGCGGTCTGCTCGGCGCCTACTGCCTCTCCGAGCCGTCCTCCGGTTCGGACGCCGCGTCCCTGCGGACGAAGGCCGTGCGGGAGGGCGACGGCTGGGTGCTGGACGGCACCAAGGCCTGGATCACCCACGGCGGGATCGCCGACTTCTACACCGTGATGGCCCGCACCGGCGAGGACGGCCCGCGCGGCATCACCGCCTTCCTGGTCCCCGGCGACGCACCCGGCCTCAGCGGGGCAGCGCCCGAGAAGAAGATGGGCCTGAAGGGCTCACCCACCGCACAGGTCCACCTCGACGGCGTCCGCATCGGGGACGACCGGCGGATCGGCGAGGAGGGTCAGGGCTTCTCGATCGCCCTGTCCGCGCTCGACTCCGGCCGGCTCGGCATCGCGGCCTGCGCGATCGGCCTCGCCCAGGCCGCGCTGGACCAGGCGGTCGCGTACGCCACCGAGCGCCGCCAGTTCGGCCGCCCCATCGCCGACTTCCAGGGGCTGCGCTTCATGATCGCCGACATGGCCACCCAGATCGAGGCCGGCCGCGCGCTCTACCTCGCGGCGGCCCGGCTGCGCGACGCGGGCCGGCCGTTCGCCCGGCAGGCCGCCATGGCCAAGCTGCACTGCACCGACACGGCCATGAAGGTCACCACGGACGCCGTGCAGATACTCGGCGGCTACGGCTACACCGCCGACTTCCCGGCCGAGCGCTACCTGCGCGAGGCCAAGGTCCTCCAGATCGTCGAGGGCACCAACCAGATCCAGCGGATGGTCATCGCCCGTCATGTGGCGGGACCCGAGGGTCGCTGAACTCCCCCCTGAGGACCGTGGGGGCCGCCAGCCTGGTCCACTCCGGGTCGTGGCGGCCCGGCAGGGTGCGGCCCCGGTCGGCCCAGGCCCGCATGAGGGCGCGGTAGATGGGCGGATCCTGCGGCGTCGGCGGAGGCGGAACCGATTCCGCCGGGCGTGGGACGAAGAGCCGGCGCTGACGCCCGGTGTCTTCGTACATGATGGTCATACCCGGGCAACGCCGTCCAGGCCGGACAGGTCACCGCCCCGTGGAATCGGGCGTCAGTTCACGGGCGTCCGGTTCCCGCTCTGGCCACCTCCCATCATCTGACGTACCGTCAGCGGACCGTCCACCAGGGGGTGTCCGTGGCCGACGACCGTCCCGTACCGCTCGACGAGTACCCCGTGCACCAGGTGCCGCTGTCCATGAAGCACGTGGCCACCGGGGACCGCAACGCCTACGACCGCTGCATCTTCCACGTCCTCGACCACGCCGGGCGGGCCCTGCTCATCCTGGGCCTCGGCGTCTACCCCAACCTCGGCGTGATCGACGCCTACGCCACCCTGCGCACCGGCGACACCCTGCACGCCGTCCGCGCCTGCGACGCCCTCGGCGAGGACCGCATGCGGCTCGCCGTCGGCCCGCTGCGCATCGAGGTCGCCGAGCCGCTGCGCCGGCTGCGCCTGAGCTGCGCGGACGAGCAGCTCTCGTACGACCTCACCTGGACGGCCGCCTTCCCCGCGCTGTGGGAGCCGCACCACCTCCAGCGCCGGGGCGACCGGCTCACCCTGGAGGGCCGCCGCTTCGTGCAGGCCGGCACCGCCGAGGGCGTGATCCGGGCCGGGGGAGAGGAGTTCCGGGTCACCGCCGCGGACTGGACCGGCACCCGGGACCGCAGCTGGGGCGTGCGGCCGATCCCGGGCGAGGACGGCGGACCGCTCGCCGAGAACCACCCCACCGAGGGCTTCCACTGGATCTGGTGCCCGGTCCGCTTCGAGGACCGCTTCCTGATGGTCGTCACCCAGGAGGACGCCGACGGCCACCGCTCCCTGAACGACGCGACCCTCGTCCGCCCCGGCCACCGCGACCGCCAACTGGGCTGGCCCCAGGCCGAGATCAGCTACCGCCCCGGCACCCGCCACCCGCAGCGGGCGGTGGTCCACCTGGGCGACGGCCGCAGCTCCCGGAAGCTCGACGTCGAGATCCTGACCTCCTCGCCGCTCGCCGTCGGCGCCGGCTACCCGCCCGCCGACGACTGGCAGCACGGCACCTGGCGCGGACCCGGCTGGACCGACCGCCGCACGTACGACATGACGGCGCCGCACCCGCTCGCCGCCTACGGCGTCACCGACCACTCCGCCCGCTTCCGGCTCGACGGACGCACCGGGTACGGCATCTTCGAACACGGCTCGTTCGGCCGGCACGACCCGAGCGGCTTCACCGGCTTCGACTCGGTCGCGCCCTGAGGGAGGAGCCCCGCATGCGCCCCCGCACCAGCACCCGCGACCCCGAGGAACTCGGCCGCCGCCTCACGGCCTGGCTCGGCACCCGGCTGCCCGGCGCCAAGGCCACCGGGATCACCGTCCCGGCCTCCAACGGCATGTCCAGCGAGACCCTGCTGTTCGACATCGAGCACCCCCGACCACCGCTGCGCTCCTGCGCGTTGCGGTTGGCCGCGGACCCGTCGGCGTACACCGTCTTCCCGGAGTACGACATGGCCCGCCAGTACCGCACCCTGCGCCTCGTGGCCGAGCGCACCGACGTGCCCGTGCCCCGGGTGCTGTGGCTGGAGGAGGACCCGGAGCCGCTCGGGGCGCCGTTCTTCGTCATGGCACGGGTGGCGGGCCGGGTGCCGCCGGACGTCATGCCGTACACGTACGAGGGCAGTTGGCTGCATGCGGCGAGCGAGGCGGAGCGTGAGCACCTGGAGGCGGCGACGATCGGGCTGCTGGCCCGGCTGCACGACCAAGTCCCGGCCGGGGAGGCCGACTTCCTGTCCATGCCCGGCGAGGGCGACGCGCTGCACCGCCATGTGTCGGCCCAACGCGCCTACTACGCCTGGGTGATCGACGGACTGCCCCGATCGCCACTGATCGAGGCCGCCTTCGACCGACTGGCCCGCATGTGGCCGGGCGAGCCCGGCGCACCCGTTCTCACCTGGGGTGACGCGCGCATCGGGAACGTGGTCTACGACGGCTTCGACCCCGTCGCGGTCCTCGACTGGGAGATGGCGGCGCTCGCACCGCGCGAGGTCGACCTCGGCTGGACGGTCTATCTGCACCGCTTCTTCCACGACCTCACGGTCGGCTCCGGGCAGCGCGGCCTGCCCGAACTCCTGCGCCGCGACCGGGTCGAGGCCCGCTACGCACGACTGACCGGGCACACCCCGCGCGACATGGACTTCTACATCCTCTACGCCGCCCTGCGGCACGCGATCGTCATGCTGCGCGTCGCCTATCGCCAGGTGCACTTCGGGGAGGCCGCCGTACCGGCGGACCCGGACACGCTGATCCTGCACCACGACAGTCTGCGCGCCATGGTGCAGGGCGTGTACGGGAGTTGAGCCGGGCCGGCCGACGGGGACCGCGGCGGCTCAGGCGGCCTGGTGGCGCATCTCCGGCATGCGCATCGGGCGTGAACCCGGGCCGCCGACGTGCGAGAAGGGCTGCGTCCGCCAGTCCAGACCCTGGGGCAGCGTGAGCAACAGGGCGGTGTCCTGCTCCTGCGGTTCGGCGGACTCGTCCGCCGAGCGGGCCTCGGCCGCCGCACGGCCCGTACCCGCACAGACCGTGAGCCCGAACGGGTTCCACGGTGAGACGCACAGCGCGTGCTCCGGCAGGATCTCCTCGTCCGCCAGCAGCGCGATCGGCTGCGCGCAGTCCGGGCAGATCACCCGGTACATCTCGAAGGTGTCGTAGGCGTCCAGTTCGTCGTCGAGGGCGTCGGGTTCGACGCACTCCGGCTCGGGCTCGACGACCGGCTGCTGCCGCTTGGACGTGGTGCGACCAGGGCGATGGACACTCTGCATGGGATTCTCCCCCTAAGGCTGGGCCGTGAAGGCGCTGCGGCCTCGACCACAGCAAGCACTTCCCGTCCGGTCCCGGGGGTAATCACGAGAACATCACGGAGACCGTTCGAGAAGTGTGTCGTTCGTCACATGCCACGTGCAGGTGCGTGCGCTGGGCGATTCGCGGTGCTTTTCGGCGCGAACCGGCCATGACCTGCGCTCTCGGCTACCCCAGGAGATCAGCCGCACGGTAGGTTTTGGCGCCATGGAGGAGCTGGACCGACAGATCGTGCAGCTGCTCGTCAAGGACGGGCGGATGAGCTACACCGACCTGGGCAAGGCCACGGGCCTGTCCACGTCG
Organism: Streptomyces sp. MUSC 14; assembly: GCF_001866675.1. Classification (NCBI taxonomy): domain Bacteria; kingdom Bacillati; phylum Actinomycetota; class Actinomycetes; order Kitasatosporales; family Streptomycetaceae; genus Streptomyces; species Streptomyces sp. MUSC 14. The sequence goes on along the minus strand of NZ_MLYN01000044.1, from coordinate 46,427 downwards.
GCCGTGCACCAGAGGGTGCGGCGGCTCGAGCAGCGGGGCGTCATCCGCGGCTATGCCGCGGTGGTCGACCCCGAGGCCGTCGGGCTGCCGCTCACCGCCTTCATCTCGGTGAAGCCGTTCGACCCCAGCGCCCCCGACGACATCGCGGACCGCCTCGCCGGCGTCCCCGAGATCGAGGCCTGCCACAGCGTCGCCGGCGACGAGAACTACATCCTCAAGGTCCGCGTGGCCACCCCGCACGAGCTGGAGGAGCTGCTGGCCAGGCTGCGCAGCCTGGCGGGCGTCTCGACCCGGACGACCGTGGCGCTGTCGACGCCGTACGAGGCGAGGCCGCCGAAGATCTGACTCCCCGGCGGCGGGCGCACCGGGAGGTGCCCCTGGTGCGGCGCCGCCGCTGGGGCGAGAGAAACTGTCCGCTATGAGTGAGCGCACCGCCGAGCCCCCCAAGACCGTCCTCCTGCGCCGCGGCGAGGTGCACAGCCCCGCGGACCCGTTCGCGACGGCGATGGTCGTGGAGGCCGGCCACGTCGCCTGGGTCGGCTCCGAGGGCGCCGCCGACGCCTTCGCCGACGGCGTGGACGAGGTCGTCGACCTCGACGGCGCCCTGGTCACCCCCGCCTTCACCGACGCCCATGTGCACACCACGTCCACCGGCCTCGCCCTGACCGGCCTCGACCTGTCCGCGGCCCCCACGCTGGACGCGGCCCTCGCCCGGATCCGCGCGTTCGCCGCCGCCCGCCCGGACGACCGCGTGCTGCTGGGCCACGGCTGGGACGCCGCCCGCTGGCCCGGCGGCCGCCCGCCGACCCGCGCCGAACTGGACGAGGCCACCGGCGGCCGTCCGCTCTACCTCTCGCGGATCGACGTCCACTCCGCGGTCGTCACCACCGCCCTGCTGGACCTGGTCCCCGGCGACCTCCCGCGCACGGACGCCCCGCTCACGAAGGACGACCACCACGCCGTACGCCGGGCCGCGTACGCCGCCGTCACCCCGGCCCAGCGTGCCGAGGCCCAGCGCACCGCCCTGGCCCGCGCGGCCTCGCTCGGCATCGGCACGGTGCACGAGTGCGGCGGGCCGCAGATCTCCTCCGAGGACGACTTCACCGGCCTGCTCGCGCTCGCCGCCGAGGTGCCGGGTCCGCGGGTCGTCGGCTACTGGGCCGAGCGGGCCGACGAAGGTGTGGCCAGGGCGCGCGAACTGGGCGCCGTGGGAGCGGCCGGTGACCTCTTCGCCGACGGCGCGCTCGGCTCGCACACCGCCTGCCTGCACGAGCCGTACGCCGACGCCGCCCACACCGGCACCGGCTACCTGGACGCCGAGGCGATCGCGGCCCATGTCGTCGCCTGCACCGAGGCGGGCCTCCAGGCCGGCTTCCACGCTATCGGCGACGCCGCCGTGAGCGCCGTCGTGGAGGGCGTGCGCGCCGCCGCCGAGAAGCTGGGCCTCGCCCGCGTCCGCGCCGCCCGCCACCGTGTCGAACACGCCGAGATGCTCACCCCGGAGACGGTCGCCGGCTTCGCCGAGCTGGGCCTGATCGCCTCCGTGCAGCCCGCCTTCGACGCGCTGTGGGGCGGCGCGGACGGCATGTACGCGCGACGGCTGGGCGCGGAGCGGGCCCGCACCCTCAACCCGTTCGCGGCCCTGCTGCGTGCCGGCGTGCCGCTCGCCTTCGGCTCCGACAGCCCGGTGACCCCGCTCGACCCGTGGGGCACCGTGCGCGCCGCCGCGTTCCACCACACGCCCGAGCACCGGGTCTCCGTGCGCGCCGCGTTCGCGGCCCACACGCGCGGCGGCTGGCGGGCCGTGGGGCGGGACGACGCGGGGATCCTGGTGCCGGGCGCCCCCGCCGACTACGCGGTCTGGCGCACCGACGAGCTGGTCGTCCAGGCGCCCGACGACCGGGTGGCCCGCTGGTCGACCGACCCGCGCTCCGGCACTCCCGGCCTCCCTGACCTCACCCCGGGCCGCGACCTGCCGGTCTGCCTGCGCACGGTGGTGGGCGGACGAACAGTGTTCGTACGGCCGGGCGAGTGATCTACCGGGGTGGCGCGGCGCCGGCCGGTCGCCGCGGTCGCGCCGCCCGACCTGCGCATCCTCCCCGGCCGGACCGGCGCCCTCGCCGTCGTGGCCGGTCCGAGGGGTGTTTGACAGTCGGCGCCCACGGGCCGGTAGGTTCGTCCGAGTCCACCACCGGACGTCCGACCGGGGAGCGTTCACGCGACTCGTCGCAGCGCCGCTGGGTCAGGGATGGTGTGCCGCACCGGGCACCGTCACTGGGAGCCAGGCTCAGCGCCCGCGCCGACGAGGGAACGTTCCGGCCGGTCGGCAAGGTGTGACCCGGGTGGAGCCCGGCGCTCAGTAGACAACGGCTTTCGGTCGATCCGCAGCCAGCGGGTCCCAGGTCGGCCCGAAGGGCGCCGGGCCTCCATCCGCAGGGGCACAGGGGTCACAGAGGGCACAGGTGGCGGAAAGATACTCAATGCCCACCGCAAAGGGGCCGAAAAACGCGTTCTTACCCCACTCTTGTGGAATCGACACCACGATACGAACGATGTCGGCGCGACCGGCCAGGCCACGGCCACTATGGTGGGACCCCTGCGTACGACCAGAAGGGGCAGCAGTGAACGACGGCGACGGGACCCTGGACGCCAACACCCAGGGGAGGCAGTTCGGACCGCTCGGCACGGCCTTGGTGATCATTCCGACCTACAACGAGGCGGAGAACATCAAGACCATCGTCGGCCGGGTACGCAAGGCCGTCCCCGAGGCCCACGTGCTGATCGCGGACGACAACAGTCCCGACGGCACCGGCAAGCTCGCCGACGAACTGGCCGCCGAGGACGACCACGTCCAGGTGATGCACCGCAAGGGCAAGGAAGGCCTCGGCGCCGCCTACCTCGCGGGCTTCCGCTGGGGCATGGAGCACGACTACGGTGTCCTGATCGAGATGGACGCCGACGGCTCCCACCAGCCCGAGGAGCTGCCCCGGCTGCTCACCGCCCTCAAGAGCGCCGACCTGGTGCTCGGCTCCCGCTGGGTACCCGGCGGCCGGGTGGTCAACTGGCCCAAGTCCCGTGAGTTCATCTCGCGCGGCGGCAGCCTCTACTCCCGTATCGCCCTCGACCTGCCGCTGCGCGACATCACCGGCGGCTACCGGGCCTTCCGGCGCGAGACGCTCGAAGGCCTGGGCCTGGACGAGGTCGCCTCGCAGGGCTACTGCTTCCAGGTCGACCTCGCCCGCCGCGCGGTCAGGGCCGGCTACCACGTGGTCGAGGTCCCGATCACGTTCGTCGAGCGCGAACTCGGCGACTCCAAGATGAGCAAGAACATCCTCATCGAGGCGCTGTGGCGGGTCACCGCCTGGGGCGCCGGCGACCGTGTCGCCAAGCTCAAGGGCAAGCGGGCCTAGCGCCGACCCCTTATCCCGCGCTGAGGGGCTGCCAGGCACACTGGGAGCATGACGACTGGCGCTCCCACCTCCGCGTACACCACCCGGCCCCGGCGCTCCCGGCTGCGCAGGTATCTGCCGCTGGGAGTCGCCGCGTGGCTGGTGCTGGAGATCTGGCTGCTGACCCTGGTCGCGGGCGCGGCCGGCGGGCTCGCCGTCTTCCTGCTGCTCGTCGCGGGCCTCGTCGGCGGTTCCGTGGTCATCAAGCGGGCGGGCCGCCGCGCCTTCCAGAGCCTCAACGAGGCCTTGCAGCAGGGCGGTTCCCCGGCGCGCGGCGGCGGCAACGGCCTGATGATGCTGGGCGGCCTGCTGCTGATGATCCCCGGTCTCGTCTCCGACGCGGCCGGTCTTCTGCTGCTCGTGCCGCCGGTCCAGAAGGCCGTGAGCCGCTTCGCCGAGAGCGCCCTGGAGAAGCGGCTGGGCGCCGCGGCCCCGGGCAGTCTGGGCGACGCCTTCCAGCAGGCCCGTATGCACCGGCCCGACGGCAAGGTGGTGCAGGGCGAGGTCATCCGCGAGGACGGCGCGGGGCGGCGCCCGGAGCCGGGGGAGCAGTACCCGCCCCTGACGCGCTGAGCGTCCCGTGGCCGCACGAAGACCGCGGGCGCCGTACGTGAGATTCACGTACGGCGCCCGCGGTCTTGTCGTCTGCTGCGTTATGCGGACTTACGGCTGTCCCGAGGGTGAACCGCGATGTTCATCGCCCCCGAGCGCAGAACCGCCAGGCGCTCCTCAAGGACCTCTTCGAGTTCCTCACGGGTACGCCGCTCCATCAGCATGTCCCAGTGGGTACGCGCGGGCTTGGCCTTCTTCTCCTCAGGGCCGTCGCCGTCGACGAGGAGTGCCTGGGCCCCGCAGACCTTGCACTCCCACTCCGGCGGGATCTCCGCCTCGACCGAGAAGGGCATCTCGAAGCGGTGCCCCTTCTCACATGCGTACTCCACGGCCTGGCGCGGGGCCAGGTCGATACCGCGGTCCGTCTCGTAGCTGGTCACCACGAGGCGCGTACCGCGAAGAGCTCGCTCACTCATGAATCGTGCCTCCCGGGCTTGTCGCCCACAGGACAGGTGTCGCTGTCGTCGTCATCCGGTCAACGTCCGGTCGGCGGTAAAGATTCCCGTTCCGAGTCCCGTTCCGGGTCGTGCGTCGCCGTCGTAGCCGCCCCTTGTTGTACCCACCAGCGCCCGGTTTGTCACATCTGCTAGCAGATGTCACCCAGCGTTTCGGCATCTTTGACGCGCAGTAACGGTACGCCTGGCAGGCCAAACGCGTACACTACCGCCCTTTCGCCTTGAGCGCTAAATCCGCGTTAGATCTTTTCCGGGACGGGGTTCCCGGCCTCGGCGATCGCCCGCCGCACCGGAACCCGGGCGAGCAGGGCGAAACCGATCACGAAGAAGGCCACCAGCGAGATGATCGCGGAGCGATAACTGCCGGTCATCTGGTAGGTCACGCCGAACAGCAGCGGCCCCAGCCAGCTCATCCCGCGGTCGCTCATCTCGTACGCCGAGAAGTACTCGGCCTCCTTGCCGGGCGGCACGAGATGCGAGAACAGCGACCGGGACAGGGCCTGGCTGCCGCCGAGGACCAGGCCGATCCCGGAGGCCAGCACGAAGAAGAACACCGGCGCCTTCGCGGGCAGGAAGTAGCCGGCCGCCAGGGTGAGCGTCCAGGCCACCAGCGAGCCCAGGATCGTGCGCTGCGCGCCGTACGTCCGGGCCAGCCGCCCCATCGTCAGCGCCCCGGCCACCGCCAGCACCTGCACCAGCAGCACCGCCACGATCAGCGTCGACTGCCCGAGCCCCAGCTCCTGCGAGCCGTAGACCGAGGCCTGGGAGATCACCGTCTGGATGCCGTCGTTGTAGATCAGGTACGCCAGCAGGAACGACAGCGTCAGCGGATGCCGGCGCATGTCCCGGACCGTCGCCGCCAGCTGGCGCAGCCCGGGTGCCGTGGCGCGCTCCACGCGCGTGTGCCGGTCGCGCAGCCGGCTCAGCGGTACGAGCGTGAACGCGCCCCACCACAGGCCCGCCGCGGCCAGGCAGATCCGCACCGCCTCCGTCTGGGACAGCCCGAACGAGCCGTGCGCCGAGTACAGCACCAGGTTGGCGACGAGGACCGTGGAGCCCGCCGCGTAGCCGAAGGCCCAGCCCTGTGAGGAGATCGCGTCGCGTTCCTCGGGCGGGGCGATCTGCGGCAGGTACGAGTTGTAGAGCATCATCCCGACGGACTGCGCCGCGTTGGCCACGACGAGGAGCACCCCGCCGAGCAGATACCGGTTTCCGTCGAGGAAGAACATGCCCGTGGTCGCGGCCGCACCGGTGTACGCCGCCGCGGCGAGCAGGGGCTTCTTGCGGCCCGTGCGGTCGGCGGCGCTGCCCACCAGCGGCATCAGCACCACGGCCACGATGACCGAGAGGGACACCGAGTAGGCGAAGAAGGACCCCGCCCGGACCGGCACGCCCAGCGGATGCACGTAGCCGCCGGAGTCCGCGGCCCGCTCGGCGACCGAGGTGAGGTAGGGCCCCAGGAACACGGTCAGGACGCTCGTCGAGTAGACCGAGCAGGCCCAGTCGTAGAAGTACCAGCCGCGTTGCTCGCGCCGGAGGGCGGCGGTCTCGTCCGCAGCCCGTGTGCGCACGGTGTCTGTCTCCACCCGTGCCCTCGCTTTCCCCGCTGAACTGCGAAGGCTCGGGCCGCCGCGGGGCCGGTCAGGCCCAGACGCCGCGGTCCTCCATGACCTTGCGCAATGTGTCGATGTGATCGGTCATGATGCCATCGACACCCAGGTCCAGGAGCCGGTGCATGCGCTCCGGTTCGTTGACCGTCCACACGTGCACGTGCAGCCCGCGCGCGTGGGCGGCGCGAACGAAGCGCTGGTCGACCACCGGCACGCCCGACTGCGCCTCGGGTACCTGGGCGGCGACGGCGGAGCGGCGCACGGCGGCCGGCAGGCCCCACGAGCGCAGCCGCAGGCTGAGTACCCCGCGGGTGCCGAACGAGGTCGCGAGGCGCGGTCCGGCCAGCCGCTGGGCGCGCAGCACCCGTGCCTCGGAGAAGGAGCCCACGCAGACCCGGTCCCAGGCGTCCGTGCGCTCGATCAGGTCCAGCAGCGGCCGCAGGGCGGGCTCCGCCTTGACGTCGACGTTCCAGCGGACCCCGGGGAAGGCCTCCAGCAACTCCTCGAACAGCGGCACCGGTTCGCGACCGCCCACGCGTGCGTGCCGCACGTCTTCCCAGGGCAGGTCCGCGATCCGGCCCGCCCCGTCGGACACCCGGTCCAGGGTCGAGTCGTGGAAGGCGACGAGGCGGCCGTCCGCCGTGGCGTGCACATCGGTCTCGATGTAGCGGTAGCCCATCTCCACCGCGCGGTGGAACTGCGCCACGGTGTTCTCGATGCCGTCGGCGGCCCCGCCCCGGTGGGCGAAGGGGATGGGGCCTGGGTGGTCGAGGTACGGATGGCGCTTGGCCGGTGTCGTGAGGCTCACGGACGCAGTATCACTCGTTCCGGTGTCGCTTCGGCAACGACCGTGCTGCGGGCCGATTCCGCCGGGATGGCGAACACCCGGAGGAAGAGCTGCGCGAGCGGGCCGATGGACACCGCGTACAGCACGGTGCCCACGCCGATCGTGCCGCCCAGGAGGAAACCGGTGACCACCACCGCCACCTCGATCGTCGTCCGCGCCAGCCGGATCGAGCGGCCGGTGCGCCGGTGCAGCCCGGTCATCAGCCCGTCGCGGGGACCGGGGCCGAAGCGCGCGGAGATGTACAGGCCGGTCGCGGCGCCGTTCAGCACGATTCCCGCGAGCATCAGCGGGATCCGTACGGCGAGGGAGCGCGGGTCGGGGATCAGCGCGAGCGTGCCGTCCATGGCGAGGCCGATGGCGAAGACGTTGGAGACCGTGCCGAGTCCCGGGCGCTGGCGCAGCGGGATCCACAGCAGCAGCACCGCCGCGCCCACGACGATCGAGACCACGCCGATGGTCAGCCCGGTCAGCTTCGCGAGCCCCTGGTGCAGCACACCCCAGGGCTCCAGGCCGAGGCCCGCCGCCACGAGCAGCGCGGAACTCACGCCGTAGAGCGCGAGGCCGGCGTACAGCTGGATCAACCGCCGTACGAGACGATCGGTAGTGGACATGCAATACCCCCCTGGGTGGTGCCGGTGGCTTGACGCATGTCACTCTGTGGCTTGGGATGAAGAGTCATCCATGGCCAATTCGGGGAAGGTGGACTGATCGTCATGGCGCAGTGGACCTCTGCGATGGGTGCCGCGCAACTCGCCCGGCTCCTCAACTCCCAGCAGGAGCGCCCGGCCGGTCCGGGCACCCGTCGCCCGCCCGCGTACCGCGCCCTGGCCGACGGCATCCGGCTGCTGGTGCTCGAAGGGCGCGTGCCGGTCGCCGCCCGCCTCCCCGCCGAACGCGAACTCGCCCTCGGCCTGTCCGTGAGCCGTACCACCGTCGCGGCCGCGTACGAGGCGCTGCGCAGCGAGGGCTTCCTGGAGTCCCGGCGCGGCGCCGGCAGCTGGACCGCCGTGCCGGCCGGGAACCCGATTCCGGCCCGCGGCCTCGAACCCCTGCCCCCGGAGGCGCTGGGCTCGGTGATCGACCTGGGCTGCGCCTCGCTCCCGGCCCCCGAGCCCTGGCTGACCCGGGCCGTGCAGGGTGCCCTTGAGGAACTGCCGCCGTACGCCCACACGCACGGCGACTATCCGGCCGGGCTGCCCGCCCTGCGCGAGATGATCGCCGAGCGCTACACCGCGCGCGGGATTCCCACCATGCCCGAGCAGATCATGGTGACGACGGGGGCGATGGGCGCCATCGACGCGATCTGCCATCTGTTCGCGGGCCGCGGCGAGCGCATCGCGGTGGAATCCCCGTCCTACGCCAACATCCTCCAGCTGATGCGCGAGGCCGGCGCCCGCCTGGTCCCGGTCGCCATGGCCGAGGGGCTGTCGGGCTGGGACATGGACCGCTGGCGCCAGGTGCTGCGCGAGGCCGCGCCGCGCATCGCCTATGTGGTCGCCGACTTCCACAACCCCACCGGCGCGCTCGCCGACGAGGACCAGCGACGGCGGCTGGTGGACGCGGCGCGCTCGGCCGGCACCGTGCTCGTCGTGGACGAGACGATGACCGAGCTGTGGCTGGACGAGGGCATGGGCGCGGCGGACATGCCCCGCCCGGTGTGCGGGTTCGACCCGGCGGGTTCCACGGTGATCACGGTCGGCTCGGCCAGCAAGGCGTTCTGGGCGGGCATGCGCATCGGCTGGGTGCGGGCGGCGCCGGACGTGATCCGCAGCCTGGTCGCCGCGCGCGCGTACGCCGATCTCGGCACCCCGGTGCTGGAACAGCTCGCCGTCAACTGGCTCTTCAGTACCGGGGGTTGGGAGCAGGCGGTGGACCTGCGCCGCGCTCAGGCCCGGGAGAACCGGGACGCGCTGGTGTCGGTGCTCCGCCGTGAACTGCCCACCTGGGAGTTCGAGGTGCCGCAGGGCGGTCTGACCCTGTGGGTCCGCGCGGGCGGCCTGTCCGGTTCCCGGCTCGCCGAGGCGGGCGAGCGCACCGGCGTCCGTGTCCCCTCCGGCCCCCGCTTCGGCGTGGACGGCGCGTTCGAGGGCTATGTACGGCTGCCGTTCACCGTCGGGGGAGCGGTGGCTGAGGAGGCGGCGGTACGGCTGGTGGCCGCGGCCCGTCTGGTCGAGACGGGGGCGACGGGGGGCGTGGAGGCGCCGCGGACGTTCGTGGCCTGACGCCTCCTGGGCGGCTCCGCGGGCGGCGCCGATCGCGGAGTCCCTTACGTGGTCTCCGCCCCCACGGCTTCCGTGCTCGCCGCGGGTTTCGTCAGATCCGCCGGCTCCGGCGGCTGGATCTCCATCACCGCGGTCCGGGGCGGCAGCAGGTCCAGCACCGCGGCGCTGTCGGCGTCGCTCGTGGCGTCGTCGTACGGGTCCGGGGTGCGCGGCACCTGGAGGCGGTGCACCGGGCCGCAGCCCAGGCGGGCGTAGCCGCGACCGGGCGGGACGTGGGCCGGCGGCGTGGTGTGCGGCGGAGCGCCGAGCACCGCTTCCACCTCGCGGGGCGTGGTGGGACCGAGGACGACACGCGCGCGCGTGTGCTGCCGCACCACGTCGCTCAGCGCCTCCGCGCCGTCGAACTGCTCGGCCACCACGACGGTCACGTTGGCCGCACGGCCGTGCCGCAGCGGGACCTGGAGCAGGTCCTGCGGGTCCGGGCGGCTCTCCGAGCCGGCGAGGTGCGCGAGGACGGCCGGGCGGTCGAGGAGGATCCACAGCGGGCGGCGGGTGTCCGCGGGCGGCGGGTCGCCCGCCTGCCGGGCCAGGTTGATGGCGATGAGCCGGCGTTCGGTCTCCTGCGCGGCCCACTCCAGGCTCGCCAGGGCGCCGGGCAGCGCGCACTCCACGGCCATGACCCCGTCCCGGCCGGTCAGACACGTGTACTCGCCCGTGCCGCCGCCGTCGACGATCAGGACGTCGCCGTGCCGCAGCGCCTGGAGGGCGAGGGAGCGCAGCAGGGTCGACGCGCCGCTGCCCGGCTGGCCCACGGCCAGCAGGTGCGGCTCGGTGGAGCGCGCGCCGGTGCGCCAGACGACCGGCGGGACGTCGATCTGTTCCTCGCCGCAGGAGAGGGGGAGCGTGCGCTGGACCTCGCTCGGGTCGGTGAAGCCGAGGACGGTCTCGCCCGGCGCGGTGACGAAGTGCTGGGCGGCGATGTCGGTGGGCAGCGGGTCGAGGACGTTGACGGTGAGCTCGTTGCCCTCCTCGTCCCATCCGAAGTGGTATTCGCGGCCGCGTCCGGCCTTCGCGGTGAGCAGGTGCTCGATCCGTGCGCGGGCCTCGGGCTCGCCGTCCGGGAAGTAGGCGGGATAGCGGAGCACGAGGTGGCCGATGCGGCTGTCGTCGTCGAACTCGTGCGCCGCGAAGGCGTTCTCCCACTCCCCGCCGTGCGCGTACAGCGGCGCCGGGTCCTCGGGGTCGGTGAAGTACGGCACCAGGGCCTCGTAGAGGGACTGGAGCCGCTCGACGAGTTGGGACTCGTCCGGCCCTTCGGGGGCCGGCTCGGTGCGGTCGCGGCCGTACCAGGCCGCTGCCGCCATCACGGACATGACGGCGAGCAGCGGGCCGTACGGCGCCAGCGCCACGACCAGGACCACGGCTGCCACCAGGAACAGCAGTGGTCCACGCCTGTCCTCGGGCGTGTCCGCCCACTTGCGCCGCCCGGCCGTGGCCAGCCGGCGCATCCCGCGCGCGATGGTGATCAGCGGGTGGAGGACGTCGGTGGCACTGTCGGCCGCCGTCCGGGCCAGTTCCCGGCTCCGGACGAGCTGCATCCGGGCGATCTGGGCGCTGTCCTTGCTCAGGATGCGGGGGAGAGGGCGCCGGGCCACTGCTGTCTCCTGATGGTGCGTGCGGGCGGGACGGACCGGGTCAGAACTTGATGCCGCCGAGGAGGCTCGCCAGGCTCTCGCCGCCGGCCTTGATGCTCGGGGCGATGCCCGTGCTGGCGAGATAGAAGCCGAACAGGGTCGTCACGGTGGCGTGTGTGCCCTTCAGCCCGTCCTTGCGGAAGAAAAGGAAGACGACCACGCCGAGAATGATGACGCCGGACATGGAAAAGACCATTTGAGGCCTCCTGGTGTCGAGGGGGGACAGTCACCATGAGTTGTTCCAGGATCACAGGATGTGTCCATATGATAAAAGGTGCAAATGGGTGAAATGGGACCGATTTCCCTCGGTTGACGGAGCGGGTTCCGCCCGGCCGGCCGGGGCCGATGCTCCGAGTGGGGGTGTGAACGTGATCTTCACCTCGGGCGCATCGGGTCGTGTGCCCCGGGAGCCAGTACGCTGACGATTCACTCGTACGGCCGCGTTCCGCTCGCTGCCGTACGCTCCCTCCAAGTCACCGAAGTTCCCAGGAGAGGCGGTCCGGCCGATGAGCGAAGCCCCCGACCCCGAGGTCGTGGAGCTGGCGACCAAGATCTTCGATCTGGCCCGGCAGGGGCAGACCGAGGCGCTCGTGGCATACGTCGACGCCGGCGTCCCGGCCGACCTCACCAATGACCGGGGCGACTCGCTGGTGATGCTCGCCGCCTACCACGGCCATGCGGAGACGGTGCGCGAACTGCTCGTGCGCGGCGCGGCGGCGGACCACGTCAACGACCGAGGGCAGACACCGCTCGCGGGCGCCGTCTTCAAGGGCGAGGCCGAGGTCATCAAGGCGCTCCTGGCGGGCGGTGCCGATCCCGCCGCGGGCACGCCCTCCGCCGTCGACACCGCGCGCATGTTCGGCAAGACGGAAGTCCTGGAACTGTTCGGCGCATCCTGATGTATATGTCCTGACCAGGTACGACACACAAAACGGGGGAGGCGGTACAAGGCCGCCGGAAATACGGTCGCGGCAGCACACACCGCGGGTCATCATGACGACGTGATTCACGGACGCGATGGCTGGGCAGGTGTTGCCGCACCGCGCGGGCCGTGATGCGGTCCGCATGGGCCACCGACGAGAGGCAGAGAGAAATGGTCTACAGCAAGCAAGAGACGGCGGGCGCTCCGACGTTGTGTCACGCGGCCAGGTAGTTCGTGTTCCCCGGTTGCGTCGACGCTTGATGTGAGGCTGTTTCCCATGTTCGATCCGTTCATAGCGCCGAGCGGTACGCTGCTCGGCCTGTTGCAGCGGGGCCGCGGCGACGGCACGCTGCACGCGCTCACCGCGCCGCGCGCGGAAGCGCTCGCTGCGCTGAACCAGTGCGTGCTGCGCGACCCCCGCCAGGACTGGCAGGTGGAGAACCGCTCGCTCTACTACGCGCGCCTGTACCTCGACCTGAATGGCGAGCTGGACGCGATCGCGGCCCACCTCTTCGGCCCCGAGGACGTTCTCGACACCGACGAGTCCCGCACCGGTCTCGCCCTCGCCGTGCTCGGGCACCTCGCCTCCTACGGCAGGCTCGACGCGCTCGAACTGCTGCGGCGCTACGCCGCCACGGGCAGCAGCTGGGCGTGGGCCTTGGACGAGCTGGCCCTGCGGGACGACGACGCCGGCCTGCGCGCCCTCGCCGCCCCCGTGCTGGCCCGCTTCGGCACCGACGCCGAGGGCGAGGCCGAGCTGGCCGCCGCCGTCCGGGACGCCTTCGAGCCCCGGCCCTGGCGGCTGTGGGCGGAGGATCCGCGCGAATCGATCGCCACGCGTGTGCGTGCCGCGCAGGAGACCGGCTGTTTCGACCGCTGGCAGCGGCAGATGCAGCCGACCGGTCCCCGGCCGGGCTGGAGCGTGCGCGCCGTCTTCGAGTGGGCGCAGGCGGGCATGGACCGCGGCGCCGCACTCCATGTGCCGGCCGCCCGCTGTCTGGTCGCCGTGGCCGGCCCCGAGGACCGCGCGGAGATCGTCCAGGCCGCCCGGACCGGCACCGACGGCGCCCGCTGCACCGCCCTGCGCTACCTCGCCGACGGCAACGACGCCGAGGCCCTCGACCTGATCGAGGCCGCGGTCGCCGACGGCGCCACCGTCGTCGTGGAGGCCGCCGTCGACGCCTTCGAACGGATGCGCAGCGTCGCCGCCGTCGACCGCGCCCGCCGCTGGGCCCAGCGCCCCGACCCCCTCGGCGCCGCCGCGGGCCGCATGCTCGCCTGCCGGGGCGGCGCGCGCGACAAGGACCTGGTCCTCGGCGCCCTGCGCGAGGCCGTACGCGGCGAAGGCCCCGACGCGCCCACCCTGTGGACCCTCGTCGACGGCGCCGGACGTCTCGGCATCGCCTGCGCCGCCCCCGTCCTGCGGCACGTCTACCGCGAGACGGCCTCCTCCCACCTGCGTGGCCGCGCCGCCCACGCCCTGGCCGCCACCGACCCCTCCTTCGCCGCCGGCTTCGCCGTCGAATGCCTGTGGGACTGCGAGGAGACCACCCGCGAGATCGCCGCCCGGCACGCCGAGACCGGTGACACCCGGGTCGTGGAGCGCCTGCGCCGCCTGGCCGCCGATCCGGCTGAGGAGGCGGAGGTCCAGACGGCCGTCCGCAGCCGCTTCGGCCCCGACACCGCCGGCGGCTGACCCCCCCCACGCGTGCGTACGGAACGGGCGGACGGCCGCCCGCCGGGTGAACACGGGATGACCCACGGGTCAGGCGGCCATGACGGCCGTCTGACCTGCTCGGGTGTGCAGCCCAACGCTCACAGGACGTTCCCCGAGCGGAAAGATCGACGTTGACGCGGCCACTTCCAGCGCGGCGACAACACCCGTATGCGTGTCGTCATCGTGACCGAATCCTTTCCCCCCGATGTGAACGGCGTGGCCCACTGCGCGCTCCAGACCGCCCGGCACCTCGTTGATCGCGGTCACTCCCCGCTCGTCGTCGCGCCGGCCCCCGCTCCCGGCAGCGCGCCGGACACGGATGCCCCGTGCCCGGTCGTCCGCGTCCCTTCCCTCCCCTTGCCCGGCTACCCCCAGGTCCGCGTCGCCCTCCCCAGCCGGCGCCTCGCCGCGGCCCTCCTCCACCACCGCGCCGACCTGGTCCATCTCGCCAGCCCCTTCGTCCTCGGCGTCCGCGGGATGGCCGCCGCCGCCCGGCTCGGGATCCCCGCCGTCGCCGTCTACCAGACCGATCTCGCCGGGTACGCGCGGACGTACATGGGCGCCGGAGAAGCGGCCGCCTGGAGGCGGATCCGCTCCGTGCACTCCGCCGCCGACCGCACCCTGGCCCCCTCCAGCGCCGCCCTCACCGACCTGGAGGCCCACGGCGTGCCCCGGGTCCGGTTGTGGCCGCGCGGTGTGGACACCGTCCGTTTCAAGCCAGAGCACCGTGATGAGTCCCTGCACCGGGAACTCGCCCCGAACGGCGAACTGATCGTCGGCTACGTCGGCCGGCTCGCCCCCGAGAAGCACGTCGAACTCCTCGCCGGGGTCTGCGGGCTGGAGGGCGTGAAGGTCGTGGTCGTCGGTGACGGGCCGAGCCACGCCCACCTCGCCGAGGCGCTGCCCGGCGCCGCCTTCCTCGGCCGCCGCACCGGCCACGACCTCGCGCGGATCTTCGCCTCGCTGGACGTGTTCGCGCACACCGGCCCCTTCGAGACGTTCTGCCAGACCGTCCAGGAGGCCATGGCCAGCGGCGTCCCGGTCGTCGCGCCCGCCGCAGGCGGCCCGCTCGACCTGGTCGCCCACGAGCGCACCGGACTGCTCGTCCCGGCGCTCGACGCCGACGCCGTGACGGAGGCGGTGCGCACCCTGGTCACCGACCCCGACCGCCGGATCGCGTACGGCCTCGCCGCCCGCACCATGGTCGAGGGCCGCACCTGGGCCGCCGTCGGCGACCAGCTGATCGGGCACTACGGCGACGTCCTCGCGGCCCGGAAGACGGCGGTGGCGGCATGACCGGCACCGGCTCCTCCCTGCGCATCGTCCGCCTCGCCAACTTCGTCGCCCCCGCCTCCGGCGGCCTGCGCACCGCCCTGCGCGAACTCGGCAAGGGCTTCCGCGCGGCCGGCCACGAACCGGTGCTGATCGTGCCCGGCGAACGCCACACCGACCAGGACACCGAGCAGGGCCGCGTCATCACCCTGCCCGGCCCGCTGCTGCCCGGCACCGGCGGCTACCGCGTCCTCACCGACAAGCGGCGCGTGGCCGCCGTCCTGGAGGAGCTGGCCCCGGACCGCCTGGAGGTCTCCGACCGGACCACCCTGCGCTGGACGGGCCGCTGGGCCCGACGCGCGCGCGTGCCCGCCGTGATGGTCTCCCACGAGACCGCCGACGGCGTGCTGCGCACCTGGGGCCTGTCCGAGAACCTCTCCCGCAAGGCCGCCGACGCCCTCAACACCCGCACCGCGCACGTCTACTCGCGGGTGGTGTGCACCACGGAGTTCGCCGAGCGCGAGTTCGTCCGCATCGGCGCGCGCAACGTCGTACGCGCCCCCCTGGGGGTCGACCTGATGCAACGCCACCCCGCGCTGCGCGACCCCGCACTGCGCGAGCGCCACGCGCGCGGAGACGAGGCGCTGCTCGTGATGTGTTCCCGGCTCTCCGTCGAGAAGCGTCCCGGTACCGCCCTGGACGCCCTGGAGGCGCTGCTGCGGCGCGGCCGCAGGACCGTGCTCGTGGTCGCCGGGGACGGACCGCTCAAGGCCCGGCTGGAGCAGCGCGCGCGGGAGCGAGGGCTGCCGGTGACCTTCCTGGGGCACGTCTCCGACCGCAGCCTGCTCGGGGCGCTCCAGGCGTCCGCCGACATAGCCCTGGCGCCCGGGCCCGCCGAGACCTTCGGGCTGGCCGCGCTGGAGGCCATGGCCTGCGGCACCCCCGTCGTGGCCAGCGCCTCCTCCGCGCTGCCCGAGGTGATCGGGTCCGCGGGCGCGACCGCGGCCGACCACGGCGAGGCCTTCGCCGACGCCGTCGACATGCTCCTGGAACGCGGCGAACCCGAGCGCCGCGAGACGGCACGCGCGCGTGCCGAGTGCTTCGGGTGGGGTACGGCCGTGGAGGCGTTCCTCGCCGCGCACGACGCCCCGGTGACCGCGCCCCGTCGCGGTGCCGTCGCGGAGGGCGTGGCATGAGAGCCGTCCGCTTCGTCGCCCTCGGTGACTCGCTGACCGAGGGCGTGGGCGACCCCGTGGGCACCGGCTGGCGGGGCTGGGCCGCGCTGCTGGCGCCGTCCCTCGCGGGGGAGGTGGAGTTCACCAACCTCGCCGTCAGCGGGGCGCAGACCCGGGACGTGGGAGAGCGACAGCTCCCGGCCGCCCTCGCCCTGCGCCCGGACGTGGCCTGCGTGGTCGTCGGTGTCAACGACACCCTGCGCCACACCTTCGACATCCGCGCGGTGGCCGCCCGCCTCGACGAGGCCTACGCCGCCCTCACCCGGCAGGGCGCCACCCTGCTCACCGCCTGCCTGCCCGACCCCGGCGCGATGCTGGGGCTCCCCGGCGCCCTCGCCTGCCCGCTGGCCCGCCGGCAGCGCGCGGTCAACACCGTCGTGCACACGCTGTCCGAGCGGTACGGCGCCGTCCATCTGCACGCGACCGGCGGCACCTGGATCACCGACCGGGCCCTGTGGAGCGCGGACCGGCTGCACCCGAGCGAGCGCGGGCACCGGCAGTTCGCCGCCCACTTCCACGGCCTGCTCGCCGAGGCGGGCCGGGCGAGCGGCCAACCTCCCTCGCCCGAGCCGGAGTTCCCCGCGCCGACCCGTACGGCGAGCCTGCTGTGGCTGGCCACCGCCGGCACCGGGTGGGTGGTGCGGCGGTGCAAGGACCTGCTGCCCCAGCTGCTGCGTCTCGCCGCCGACGAGATGCGCCACCGGGCCCGCGGGACCAGCGCCCGGCTCGACCGGAGCGCGTCGGCGGAGGTGTCCGCGGCCCTGGCCGCCCTGCCGGCGCGCACCGGTGCCACCGACGGGGCACAGCTGCGCCGTGTCGTCGTGAACCGCGCCGCAGCGCCCGGCGGTGCCGGTCACCGCGCGGAGGCGGAATCGCCGGCGTCCCACCGGGAGGACGCGGAGGTGGCGGCGAACGGAGTCGGCTAGACGCGCTGGAGATGAATCGTTCAACGATCCGACAATGCCCATGTTGTCTCGTTCCGCTTGTCTGCGATTGAATTCCCGGCATGGCAGAGCAGCTGACGGGACTGGCCGGCGACCGGGCCCTCCTCGGGCGTACGAGCACGGCCGAGCGCGTGTCGGACATCCTCCGCAGCCGTATCGCCGACGGGTACTTCCCGCCCGGCACGCGGCTGTCGGAGGACGGCATCGGCGGGGCGCTCGGGGTCTCCCGCAACACCCTGCGCGAGGCCTTCCGGCTGCTCACGCACGAACGCCTGCTGGTCCACGAGCTGAACCGGGGCGTGTTCGTCCGGGTCCTGACGGTCGAGGACGTCGAGGACATCTACCGCGCGCGCACGCTGGTCGAGTGTGCCGTCGTCCGCGGGCTCGGCGAGCCGCCGTACCCGCTGGGCGGGCTCGCCGCAGCCGTCGCCGAGGGCGAGACGGCGGCCGCCGCGACCGACTGGAAGGCGCTGGGCACCGCCAACATCCACTTCCATCGCGAACTGGTCGCCCTCGCCGGCAGCGAACGCACCGACGAACTGATGCGCAGCGTCTTCGCCGAACTGCGGCTCGCCTTCCACGTCGTGGACGACCCGCGCCGGCTGCACGAGCCGTACCTCGCCCGCAACCACCAGATCCTCCGGGCGCTCCGGACCGGTGACCGGCTCGGGGCGGAGGAACTGCTGGAGACCTACCTCACCGACTCGCTGGAGCGGGTGGTGGAGGTGTACCGGCGCAGGGTGGGCGAGGAGGGCGCCGGGCTCTGTTGAGCCTGTGTGACGCCCGTCGCTTCTGCGTCGTTTGGGTCGATGTCAGACCGAGGACCTAGTCTGTGCACCGTGACTTCACCCGCATCGACGGACAGTGTTCCGCCCCAGCTCAGCGCCGCGGCGCGCCCGGCTCCGGGCCCGGCCGCCGACGAGGGGCTGGCGCGGCGGCTGCGCGCGCTCGCCTGCACGGCGCCGCTGCACGACCTCGACGCGCGCAAGGCCAACCTCGCCGGTGAGTACTCGGTGTACGGAATGGCCGAGGTGGCCCTGGCCGCCATCGACCTCGTCACGCTCAACATGGACTTCGACACCGGCGCGGACCACGAGCAGATCGTGGCCCGGCTGATCCCGCGCATCGCCGCCCAGGCCCCGCAGCGGCCCACCGGCGAGCACGAGCGCGTGGCCCGCTGGGTCCTGGAGAACCTGATCAACGTCGGCAGCGTCGACCGCGGCTTCCGCGCCGTGTACGGCACCTTCGGCGCGGACGGCACATACGTCCGCCGGGACTACGACTTCAAGCTGATCGAAGAGGTCCCCGGCCCCGGCGGCACGGTCTACCTGCGCACCACCGACGAAGCGGTCAACGTCCTGGTCGGCGCCCTGGACACCGACGTCACCAGTGCCCAGATCGCCGCCGAGGTCAAGCTCGAAGTGCTGATCAACCGCGGCCGGCTGGCCGACGCCCAGCTCGCCGCCGAGCAGGCCCGCTACCGCACGGTGCAGTACTCCGAGACCCTGCGCCGCGCCCTGGAGGCCACCCGCCGCAACGTCCGCGCGGTCGACTGGCTGAACTCCGTACCGGACATGATCGCCGAGGCCCTGGACCACGTGGCGGACCGCTACCGCCACGAGAACGCGATCCTCACCAACATCCGCAAGGCCCGCGACGAGACCGAGGAGCCCGAGCACAAGCGCCGCGCCGCCGAGCTCGTCGACATCGTCAAGGACTGCATCCGGCGGCACACCCAGCTCCAGTCCCGCCTGCTGGAGGCCGGTCCGCTCTTCCGCGCCGAGCAGGACCGGCAGGCCTTCGCCACCGCGGCTACGACGTCCGGAACGGACCTGTACGGCCATCTCGTCGCCCCCGTCCTGCCGCTGCCCCTGGAGCAGGCGATCCGGGTCACGGACGCCTTCTTCGCCCAGGGCACGGGCCTGCGCACGCCGGTCTCCGTGCGCGTGGCGGACCTCGTCGACATACTGCTGACCCCACCCGTCGAACGGGAGCACCTGGGCGCGGAGATGCCCGAACCCGACCTGATCGCCACGCCCGACGACAGCCGGTTCAGCGAGGAGCAACTCATCGCCGCGACGGAGCTGCTGGACCTCCCGGCCGACGCACCGCGCAGGCTGTCGGGGCTGCTGGCCGAGGCCCGCCGCACCGGTGACCCCGATCTCGCCTATCTGGTGGCCCTCTTGGCGGTGCACGCGGCCAGCCCGGCCGTCGGCACCGCGTACCGGCAGGGCGAGGAGAAGCTCCTGTTCGCCGTGGACGACGGGACCGAGCTGGACGATCCCGAGTTCGGCGGGGCGGACCTGATCGTGGGCACCGCGCTGCTGGACGCGGCGGGGATGGCGGCGGACCGGACGGAAGCAGCATGACCGAGCAAGCACGCGACAAGGAGCCGAAGCCGTGACCGAGCACGTCGACTGGAGTGAGCCCGAGCCCGCCGCCGCGCCGGCCGGTGCCGCCGTCACCCCCGCCGACGCCGCCGACGCGGCGCGGCTCGTCGCCTTCGGCCTGCAGCCCAAGGTGCAGCCCGCGCGCGACCAGGAGTACACGGAGCTGCTGCGCCGCTACCGCGAGGACCCGGCGTTCGCGCGGCTCGCCGACGCCGTCGCCGCCGGCCTCGGCCTCGTCGTGCTGGAGGTGTCCCCGCGCGCGGGGATGGCCGTGACGGCCGCCGAGGACTCCGTGTTCGCCGTCCGCATGGGCGACTACGCGCGTCGCACCGCCGCCGACTCCGGCGACCGCTTCCTGCACGGCCTCGCCCATCTCGCCGCCGCCGCACTGGCGTTCCCGCGCCCCGAGGACCTGGCCGACGACTCCTACATCGGCCGCGTCACGGTCAACGGCGTCGACGGCTTCGTACGCCAGGCCTGCCGGCGCCTGGAGGAGCGGGCCGAGCAGCAGGGCGAGAACACCGACCCGGCGACCGACGCGCCCGGCCTGGAGGCCGCCTGGCGGATCTGGGCCAGACGCAGCGCCACCGGCGCCACCAAGGACGCCCGCCGCCCCGCGGCCTCCACCACCGGCATCGTCGCCAAGGCGCTCGTCTTCCTCACCGACTCGGGCTTCCTCCAGCGCACCGGCGACGACGGCGGCGGCACGTACCGCACCACGGCCCGCTACCAACTCCAGGTCCGCGACATGGCCGGCGCCGCGGCGCTGGCCGAACTGCTCGACCTGGGCATCGTCCCGGTGACCGACGGCACGGCCAGCCTGCTGCCCGCCGAGGACACCGAGGACCTGGAACTGGTGGCCGACGCCGGACTGCCGTTCCACTCCTGAGGCCCGCCGGGCCCCGTCACGACCTGAACCACCGCACCTTTCACCAGACTTACGAGAGTCCGCCATGTACGAGCTGTCCCGGGTCCGCCTCTACTCGATCGGTCCTGCCGGTGCGCGCTACGCCGACACCGTGCTTGACCTGCGGGGCGTGGGCGAGCCCGTGCCCGACCCGGCGCCCATGCAGGCGGAGTTCTTCGAGGCGGAACCGGTCGGCCCGCCGCGCCGCCCCGCGCCCGCGGGCGTGCTCTTCCTGGAGAACGGCGGCGGCAAGTCGGTCCTGCTCAAGCTGATCTTCTCGGTGATGCTGCCCGGCCACCGCAACACCCTCGGCGGCGCCAGCTCCGGCGTGCTGCGCAAGTTCCTGCTCGCCGACGACTGCGGACACGTGGCGCTGGAGTGGCAGCACGTGCAGACCGGCGAGTGCGTCGTCGTCGGCAAGGCCAGCGAGTGGCGGGGGCGGCAGGTATCCAACGACCCGCGCAAGTTCGCCGAGGCCTGGTACTCCTTCCGGCCCGGACCCGGACTGAGCCTGGACAACCTGCCGGTCGCCGAGGCCACCGCCGTGCGGCCGCCCGTCGAGGGCACCTCGGGCGCCCAGGGCCGGCGCCGCACCATGAAGGGCTTCCGTGACGCCCTGACGGAGGCGGGCAAGGCCTACCCGCACCTGGAGGTGCACTGGGAGGAGATCCACGACCGCTGGATCGAGCACCTCGGCGACCTCGGCCTCGACCCCGAACTCTTCCGCTACCAGCGCGAGATGAACGCCGACGAGGGCGAGGCGGCCGGCCTCTTCGCGGTCAAGAAGGACTCCGACTTCACCGACCTGCTGCTGCGCGCGGTCACTGACACCCGCGACACCGACGGCCTTGCCGACCTCGTCAGCGGCTTCGGCAACAAGCTCGGCCGGCGCGCCGAGCTGATCGCCGAACGGGACTTCACCGCCGGCTCGGCCGACCTGCTCGGGCGCATCGTCGAGGCCGCCGACACCCGCGCGCGTGCGCGTGACGTCCACGCCGGTGCCGAGCGCCGCACCCGCACCCTCGCCCGGCGGCTGTCCGCGCGGGCCGTGCGGGAGCGGGTGCGGGCCGCCGACCTCGCCCAGCGCGTCACGGCCGCCGCCTACGCCGTCACGCACTCCGAGGGCGGGCGGGAGCGCAGCGCGCTCACCGCCGCCGAACTCGCCTACCGGCACGCCTCCCTGGCGCTCGCCGCCGCCGAGAAGTCCGCCGCCGCGCAGAAACGCGAGCTGGCCGACGCCCGCACCCTGCACTCCGCCTGGCAGGCCGCCGAGGCCGTGCTGCGGCACCGGGCCGCCGCCGACCGCGTCGCGCGCGTGTCCGCCGCCATCCAGGAGGCCGAGCGGGACGCGGCACCCGCGCTCGCCGCCCGCGCCAAGGCCGCCGTGGACCTCGTACGGGCCCTGCACACCGCCGCCGAGAGCGCCGAGACCCTCGCCAACGAGGAGGAGGAGCGCTCCGCCGCCCTCCAGGAGGTCGGCGACTGCGCCCACCGCGACTCCACGACCGCCGCGACCGAGGCCCAGCGAGCCCGCAGCGAGGCCGGGCATCTGCGCCAGCGTCTCACCGAGGTCGAGCAGGAGACCGCCGAGGCGGTCCGCGCGGGCTGGCTCGACGACAGCGCCCCCGACGCCGACCCGGCCCGCGCCGCGCTCGCCGCCAGCGACGCCGAGAAGACCGCGGTGGCCGCCTGGGACGCGGCCCGCGAGGCCGCCCGCAAGGTCACCGAGCACGCGCGCGAGGCGGCCTCCGCCGAGTCCCGGGCGGAGCTGACGGCGGCCCGCGCGGCCGACGCGGCGGCCGCGGCCGCGCGCGCCCACGAGGCCGAGCAGCGCCTCGCCGAGTCCCTGGCCGCCGAGGAACGGCTCGCGGAACTGCTGAGCCTGCCCGGCACCCCGAGCAGGGCACGCGTGCCCGGCCCGCGCACCGACACCGACGACGACACGCGCGTCACGGCGGCCACGCAGGCGCGCCCCGCAGCCGACGGCCCGCTGCGGCCCGAAGAACTCGACCGGTTCGCGGACGAGTTGCGCGCACTCCTCGACGACGCCGTGACGACCGCCGAACGGCACCTGTTCGAACTGCGCACCGCGGCCGCCGACGACGCCCGGATCCTCGGCGCACTCGGCGACGGCGGGCTGCTGCCGCCCGGCCCGGACGTGCTGGCCACCGTGGAGTTCCTCGGCGAGCACGGCATCCCCGCGCTGCCCGGCTGGCGCTACCTCGCCCAGTCCGTCGACCCCGCCGACCACGCGCGCGTGCTCGCCGCCCGGCCCGAACTCGTCGACGGCGTGATCATCACCGACCCGGACACGCACGCGCGCGCCCGCGACGCCCTCGCCGACGCCGCCCTGCTGCCCCGTTCGACCGTCGCCGTCGGTACGGCCGCCGCCCTGCTCGCCCCGCCCCCCGCCACCGACGCCTCCTCGAACGACGTCTTCCTCGTGCCGCCGAACCCGGCCATGCACGACGAACTCGCCGCCGACGAGGAACGGCACGCGCTGCGCGCCCGGGCCACCGAGCGCGACGAGGAGATCCGCACCCTGGCCGCCCGGCTGGGCCAGGACCGCGAGCTGGCCGCCCGGCTCGCCTCCTGGCGCACCGGCTGCCCCGCCGGACGCCTCACCGAACTCGCCGGGGCCGCCCAGGAGGCCGGCGAGTTCGCCGAGGAGGCCGAGGCGGAACTGGCCGAGGCGCGCACCGCACGCGCCGAGGCCGAGGAGGCCGCCGCCGAGGCCGCCCAGCTGCGCGACGAGCGTCAGGAGGCCGCGCAGAAGGCCCGCCGCGCCGCCGACGCCCTCGCCGGTCTCGCCTTCCGGCTCCGTGAGCGCGCCGGCTGGCAGGTCAGGCTCCGCGAACTCGCCGACGAGGCCGCCGAGTCCGAGGCCCGCGCCCAGGTCTGCCTGGACCGCGCCCGCGCCGCCGACGAGGACCGCCGCGCCGCCCAGCGCGCCGCCGACGACGCCCGCCGTACCGCCCGCGCGCTGCGCGCCGAGCGCTCCGAGATCGCCGGCGCCCCCGACGACGTACCGGTGGAGGACGTGGACGCCCCGAAGGCGGCCCTGCCCGCCCTCCGCGAGGCCTACCGGGCCGCCTCCCAGGTGTACGAGAAGGTCGGCGTCGGCGCCGACCTGCGGGCCGAGCAGGCCCGCGCGGAGAGCGACGAGAGCGCCGCCCGCGCCGAACTGGACCGGCTCACCAACAAGGTGCGCACCCGCGCCGAGCAGCTGCTCCAGTCGCCCGACGGCTCCGACGGCCCCTCCCGGCAGGCGGCCGCCGCGCGCGCGGAGGAGCTGGTGCAGCTCCTGGAGACCCGTATGTCCACCGCGAGCGAGCAGCTCGGCCGGCTGCGCGGCGAGGCCGAGCGCCACGCCCCCGAGGACGGCGAGGCACACACCGAGCTCCCCGAGGAACTGGTCCCGCGCGACGCCGAGCACGCCCAGGCTCTGCTGCGCACCGCGACGGGCGAACTGACCTCCCGTACCGAGGCGTTGGCCCAGGCCCGCGACGCGCACGCCGAGCTGCTGGACGCCCACTGCGGCGCCGAGGACGCGGCCGGCGGCTTCGACGAGATCGCCGCCATGCTCCGTGACCTGCTGCGCGAGCACGCCCCGGAGGAGGACGCGGAGGAGCCGGATCCCTACCCGGGCAGCCTGGAGGACGCCCGGCACTCCGCCGCCGAGACCCGCCGCTCGCTGCGCGGCTGCGCCGGCGACCTGTCCGCCGCCGAGGCGGCCGTGCGCGAGGCGAGCGACGTCCTCGTCCGGCACGCCAACTCCACGCGCTACGAGCAGGTCCGCACCCCCGCCCGCCAGCAGATCCGTGAACTGCCCGCCTCCGCGCTGCCCGAGCACGCCCAGAAGTGGGCCGACGCCTTCGCACCCCGGCTGCGCGTCCTGACCGACGAACTGGCCCAGCTGGAGCGCAACCGCGACTCGATCGTGGACCGGCTGCGCGGGCTGGTGGAGTCCGCGCTCGCCACGCTGCGCTCCGCCCAGCGGCTCTCCCGGCTGCCGGAGGGGCTCGGCGAGTGGTCCGGGCAGGAGTTCCTCCGCATCCGCTTTGAGGAACCGGACCAGCTCACGCTCACCGAACGCCTCGGCGAAGTCATCGACGAGGCCACCCGCGCGGCCGTGAAGAAGAACTCCGACCTGCGCCGCGACGGCATGTCCCTGCTGCTGCGGGGCGTCGCGGCGGCCCTCCAGCCGAAGGGTGTGGCCGTCGAGATCCTCAAGCCCGACGCCGTGCTGCGCGCCGAGCGCGTCCCCGTCGGACAGATGGGCGACGTGTTCTCCGGCGGACAGTTGCTCACCGCCGCCATCGCGCTGTACTGCACGATGGCCGCCCTGCGCTCGAACGACCGGGGCCGCGAGAAGCACCGGCACGCCGGCACGCTGTTCCTCGACAACCCGATCGGCCGCGCCAACGCGACGTACCTGCTGGAACTCCAGCGGGCCGTGTCCGACGCGCTGGGCGTGCAACTGCTCTACACCACCGGCCTGTTCGACACGACCGCCCTCGCCGAGTTCCCGCTGGTCATCCGGCTGCGCAACGACGCGGACCTCCGGGCGGGTCTGAAGTACATCAGCGTGGAGGAGCACTTGCGGCCCGGGCTGCCCCAGCAGGCCCAGGCCGGAGAAGCGGTGCGCAGCGAGATCACGGCGACGCGGATGTTCAAGAAGCCGGCATGACGGTCATGCGGTGAGGCGGGGCCGCGCCGGGTCAGGGGTGGGACAGCTGACCGGCGCCGCCCCGCCTGCGTATCCGCTCCTGTTCGCGCAGGGCCGCCCGCTCCCGGCGCCGGCGCGCACGGCGCTCGCGGCGCAGGGCCCGGGCGGTGCTGCTCGGCTCGGAGACCACGCCGTTGCGCTGGTTCCACACCTGGCGGGTGACCCACACGTCGACCGCCGCCCAGGTGGCCACCACCGTGCTCACGACGCTGCTGATCACCATGGGGAAGGCCGGCCAGGACCCGGCCATCGTGCACAGGAAGGCCACCATCGCCTGGATCAGCGTCACCGCCATGATCAGGACCGCCCGCACCGCCGCCGTCCGCACCGGATCGGGCAGCGGGTGCCGCTTGGCCGGCTCCTCGATCCACAACGGCCGGTACCCCGGCTGGCGTTCCTCCTCGGCCGGCCCTCCGACGTGCCCGCGCACCGGAATGTCGCGATCCGGCTCACGCTGCCCGCGTGTCGCCGCCGGGCGCTCCGCCACGCGCTCGGATGGCGCCTCGCGCCCCTCCGCCGTCCCCATCACCCTTGTCACTCCCCACCGCCGGCACACCGCTCGCCCCGGAGTACCAGGACTCCGACTCCCCAGTGGCTGCCCGGCTTGCGCAGTTTTACGCCGCCGAGGTCAGAGATGCGGCACCTGTGGCCCATTCCGCACCCATTTCCCGAAGACCTCCCACAGACAAGGACGAACGAGATCGCCGGAAGATTCCCCACCAGCGAAAAAATCCGGCCAACCACCTGGCCGTGACGCCGTGGTCGGTGCGGGGCCGGCCGCTCGATCGCGGGTGCAATCTCCCGCAATGCCCGGACAACTCGGCATCTCTTGCCGCCGGAGCGGAAGTTCGCCCTCCGGACATGTCTTCGAGTTAACTGTGAGGCGGTAGTAGGCTCGCGCCGTTTGTTGACACACAAGTGCACCCCCGGCCGGCGGGGGTCGAGCTGGGGGAGGCCATGCGCTTTCGCGGGAAGTCGATCCGCCGGAAGATCGTGGCGCTGCTTCTCGTGCCGCTGGTGTCCCTCACCGCCGTCTGGGCCTTTGCCACGGTGATCACAGGGCGCGAGGTCGCCCGGCTGTTCCACGCCACCGACGTCGTCAAGGACATCGGCTATCCCACCGAGGACACCGTCCGCGCACTGCAGCAGGAGCGCCGCCAGACCCTCGTCTACCTCGCCGACCCCCGCGCCGCCGACGCGCTCGCCGCGCTGCAGCGCACGCGCATCGCCACCGACCAGGCGATCGTCGAGGTCCGCAAGAACGCCGGGGCCCACGACATCTCCGACGGCATGAACGCGGCCGAGAACGAACGCCTCACCAACGTCCTGGACGCCTTCGACGGCCTCGACTCCCTGCGCCGCGGCGTCGAACAGGGCACGGTCAGACGAGCCCAGGCACTCGACCTCTACAACCGCCTCGTCGACCCCTGCTACACGCTGCTCGACGGCCTCGACGGCGTGGACGACGTCGGGCTGGACAAGCAGGCCCGCGCGCTGGTCAACGTCACCCGCGCGCGCGAACTGCTCTCCCGCGAGGACGCCCTGCTCGGCTCCTCGCTCGTCGTCGGCACCCTCACCCGCGACGAGACCCGGGACATATCCGACCTGGTCGCCCAGCGCACCCTCCTGTACGACATCAGCCTGCCGCTGCTGCCCGTCGGCGAGCGCGCACGCTACGAACGTTTCTGGCGGGACGCCACCACCGCACCGCTGCGTACGGCCGAACAGTCCGTCATCGCCACGGGCTCCGGCACGCCCCGCGACGTGACGGCCAAGAGCTGGGACGCCGCCGCGGCGGGCGTCCTGGACGAACTCGGCACCCTGGACGACCATGCGGGCGACCGCTTCCAGCACCGCACCCGCCCCGTCGCCCTGACCATCATCTTCCAGGCGGCCGTACCGGGCGTCCTCGGGCTGATCGCGCTGCTGTTCTCCCTCTTCGTGTCGGTCCGGGTCGGCCGCAGCCTCATCCGTGACCTGCGCCAGTTGCGCCTGGAGGCGCACGAGGCCTCCGGTGTCCGGCTGCCCAGCGTGATGCGCCGGCTGTCCGCCGGTGAACAGGTCGACATCGAGACCGAGGCGCCGCGCCTGGAGTACGACAAGAACGAGGTCGGCGAGGTCGGCCAGGCCCTCAACACCCTTCAGCGCGCCGCCGTCGAGGCCGCCGTCAAACAGGCCGAACTGCGCGCCGGTGTCTCCGAGGTGTTCGTCAACCTCGCCCGCCGCAGCCAGGTGCTGCTGCACAAGCAGCTCACCCTGCTCGACACCATGGAACGCCGGACCGAGGACACCGACGAACTCGCCGACCTCTTCCGTCTGGACCACCTCACCACCCGCATGCGCCGGCACGCCGAGGGCCTGGTGATCCTCTCCGGCGCGGCGCCGTCGCGGCAGTGGCGCCGCCCCGTGCAGCTGATGGACGTCGTCCGGGCCGCCGTCGCCGAGGTGGAGGACTACGAGCGCGTCGAGGTACGGCGGCTGCCGCGGGTCGCCGTCACCGGACCGGCCGTCGCCGACCTCACCCACCTCGTGGCCGAACTCCTGGAGAACGCCACGGTGTTCTCACCCCCGCACACCGCCGTGCAGGTCCTCGGCGAGCGCGTCGCCAACGGATTCACCCTGGAGATCCACGACCGGGGACTCGGCATGACCGCCGAGGCGCTGCTGGACGCCAACCTGCGCCTCGCCGAGACCCCCGAGTTCGAACTGTCCGACACCGACCGGCTCGGCCTCTTCGTGGTCAGCCGCCTCGCCCAGCGGCAGAACGTCCGGGTCTCCCTCCAGCCCTCGCCGTACGGCGGCACCACCGCCGTCGTGTTCATCCCCGACGCGCTGCTGAGCGACGACGTACCGGACACGAACGGCCTCGGCTTCCGCCTGGACCGGGACCGCTCGGCGAGGGGGCCGGGACAGGCCCTGAGCCGCTCCGCGCCGCCGGCGCAGTTGCCCGCGCTCCAGACCTCCCTGCTGGACGGCCCCGTCGAGCTGGAGTCCCCCGTCGATCTCGACGCCCTCGACGACTTTCCCGGCGTGCTCGGGGACGAGGACAGCGAGCGCGGCGGACTGTTCCGGCACCGGCGCTCCCGCCCCCGCGACGAGGACAGGGCACCCGCCCCGGCCGCCGAGAGCCTGCCGCGTGACCCGGCCGGTGACCGCGGCCCCGTGCCGCCGCCGCGCCGTCAGCCGCCCAAGCTGGTCAGCTCGCACGGCAAGCCCGTCACCGACCAGCGCCCCCGCGCCGACTCCGACCAGGAGCCCGCCGCCGGCTCCCGCCGCCCCGAGGCGGGCGGGCCGGCCCCGCTGCCCACCCGGCGGCGCGGCGCGACCGTCCGGCGCACCGGCGAACCCGCCGAGCGTGTCGAGGACGGCCGCCCGTCCCGCCCCGGCGCCGACGACGCGTCGCCCGGGATTCCCGCACTGCCCCGGCGCACCCGGACGAAGGGGACGGCCGCGAGCGGTCCCGGCGCCGCGGCCCCCTCGGACGAGGCACCCCGGCGCGGCCCCCGCGCCGCCCTGCCCACGGGCGGCGCCGCGCCGCGGCCGGGCGACACAGCCCCGCCTGCCGGCGCCGCCGCCCGACCCGGCAGCGATACGGCCGGATCCGACGGCGATGCGGCACGCCCCGGCGACCCGGCGCCGCCGAGCGGCGAAGGCGTCGTCACCCGCGCGGACGCGGCCCCGCCGCGCGACGGGACCCCAGACCTCACCTCCGGTGCCGCGGCCGCCCGGCCGGACGCGGCACCGGACGGCAGCGGGCCGTTGCCCCGGCGGGTGCGCCAGGCCAGCCTGGCTCCCCAGCTGAAGCAGGACACCGCACGACGCGCCGACCGGACGGGACCGCCCGCCGACCGCGACGCCGAAGAGGTCCGCAGCCGGATGGCCTCGCTCCAGCGCGGCTGGCAGCGCGGCCGGGAGGAGAACGCCGCGGGCGAAGAGTCCGGCAACGGCACAGCACCAGGAACGACTAAGGGGGACGGTCGATGACCGCACCGAAGGCCACCGGCCACACGACGACCGACAAGGGCGAGCTGAACTGGCTCCTGGACGACCTGGTCGACCGGGTCGCCAGCATCCGCAAGGCCGTCATCCTGTCCGGTGACGGCCTCCCCATGGGCGTGTCGAAGGACCTGACCCGGGAGGACAGCGAGCATCTGGCCGCCGTGGCGTCCGGGTTCCACAGCCTCGCCAAAGGCGTGGGCCGCCACTTCGACGCGGGCAGCGTCCGCCAGACGGTGGTCGAGCTGGACGACGCCTTCCTGTTCGTCACCGCCGCCGGTGACGGCAGCTGCCTCGCCGTCCTTTCGGACGCCGACTCCGACGTCGGGCAGGTCGCCTACGAGATGACCCTGCTGGTCAAGCGGGTCGGTGCGCATCTGGGTACCTCGCCGCGCACCGATCTGCCCGCAGGCGGGTAGTGAGATGACATGAGCACAGACGGTCAGGGAAGAAGCCACTGGTTCGACGACGAGGCCGGCCCGGTCGTCCGTCCCTACGCCATGACGCGCGGCCGGACCACCGGTCCGGCCCAGCACCGCCTCGACCTGATCGCGGTGGTCGTCACGGAACCGGACGTCGGCGACGCGGAGGCCGACCCGACGCTCTCGCCGGAGCACGTGGCGATCGTGGGACTGTGCCGGGACGAGCCGCAGTCGGTGGCCGAACTCGCCGCGGAGGTCGACCTGCCGATCGGTGTGATCCGGGTGCTCGTCGGCGATCTCGTGCACGCGGAACTCGTCCGTGTGTCCCGCCCGATACCCCCGGCCGAGCTGCCGGACGAGAGCATTCTGCGCGACGTGATCAACGGCCTGCGGGCCCTGTGACCGTCCCCCCGACCCCTCAAGCAGGAGAAGAGACCGATGATCTTCGGGCGTTCTGAGCGCGGCAAGCCCCCGGTCGAGCCCGTCACGCTCAAGATCCTGGTGGCCGGCGGCTTCGGCGTGGGCAAGACGACACTCGTCGGCGCCGTCAGCGAGATCAGGCCGCTGCGCACCGAGGAACTGCTCACCGAGGCCGGCCGCCCGGTCGACGACGTCAGCGGCGTGGAGGGCAAGCACACCACCACGGTGGCCATGGACTTCGGCCGCATCACCCTGCGCGAGGACCTGGTGCTGTACCTGTTCGGCACGCCCGGGCAGGAGCGGTTCTGGTTCATGTGGGACGAGCTGTCCGAGGGTGCGCTCGGCGCCGTCGTGCTCGCCGACACGCGCCGCCTGGAGGACTGCTTCGCCGCCGTCGACTACTTCGAGCGACGCTCCATCCCCTTCCTCGTCGGCGTCAACTGCTTCGAGGGTTCGGCCCGTTACCCCGGTGACGCGGTCCGGCAGGCCCTCGACCTGGACGACGACGTCCCCGTCGTCCTGTGCGACGCGCGTGACCGCGAATCGGTCAAGGAGGTGCTCATCGGCGTCGTCCAGCACGCGATGCACCACGCGGCCGACCACCGCGAACCTGCCATCGGCTGACGACGGACACGACCCGTACCCCCGCCGACCGGGGCACGGGCCGTGGTCCGGTGAGAAGCACGCGCGCGTACGGCGAACAGCACGCGCGTGTACGGAGATTCCGTACGCGCGCGTGGCCTCTACGCGCCGTCCCCGGCACCCTCCTCCAGCCAGCCGAAGCTCTTCTCCACCGCCCGGCGCCAGTTCCGGTACTCGCGCTCACGCGCCGACGCCTCCATCGCGGGCGTCCACTCCGCGTCCTTGCGCCAGTGCGACTTCAGCTCGTCCAGGTCGTTCCAGACGCCCGTCGCCAGACCGGCCGCGTACGCGGCACCCAGGCAGGTCGTCTCCGACACCCGCGGGCGGATCACCGGCACCCCGAGGACGTCCGCCTGGTGCTGCATGAGCAGGTTGTTCTTCGTCATGCCGCCGTCGACCTTCAGGGTGCTGATCCGCACCCCGGAGTCCTGGTACATCGCGTCCACGACCTCCCGCGTCTGCCAGCTCGTCGCCTCCAGCACCGCGCGCGCGAGATGTGCCTTCGTGACGTACCGGGTGAGGCCGGTGACGACCCCGCGCGCGTCGGCGCGCCAGTACGGCGCGAACAGGCCGGAGAACGCGGGCACGATGTAGGCGCCGCCGTTGTCGTCCACGCTCGCCGCCAGCGTCTCGATCTCGTCGGCGGTACGGATGATCCCGAGCTGGTCGCGGAACCACTGCACGAGCGCGCCCGTTATCGCTATGGACCCTTCCAGGCAGTACACCGGCGCCTCCCCGCCGATCTTGTAACCCATCGTCGTCAGCAGCCCGCTCTTGGACGGCACCGGCCGGTTGCCGGTGTTCAGCAGCAGGAAGCTGCCGGTCCCGTACGTGTTCTTCGCGGTGCCGACGTCGTAGCAGGCCTGCCCGAAGACAGCGGCCTGCTGATCGCCCAGCGCCGCGGCCACGGGCACCCCGGCCAGCTGCCCGACCGCCGTGCCGTAGACCTCGGCGGAGGACCGGATCTCGGGCAGCAGCGCCGCGGGGAGGTTCATGGCGGACAGGATGGCGGGATCCCACTGGAGGGTGTCGAGGTTCATGAGCAGGGTGCGGCCGGCGTTGGTGACGTCGGTGACGTGCCGGCCGCCGTCCGTGCCGCCGGTGAGGTTCCAGATCAGCCAGGAGTCGATGGTTCCGAACGCGATCTCGCCGCGCCCGGCCCGCTCCCGCAGCCCCGGCACGTGATCGAGCAGCCAGGCCGCCTTGGGCCCGGAGAAATAGCTGGCGAGCGGCAGCCCGGTCCGCTCGCGGAAGCGGTCCTGGCCGTCCGTGCCGCCGAGTTCGGCGCACAGTGCCGCGGTACGGGTGTCCTGCCAGACGATGGCGTTGTGCACGGGCTTGCCCGTGGCGCGGTCCCACAGGACCGTGGTCTCCCGCTGATTGGTGATGCCGAGCGCGCTCAACTGGTCGGCGCGCAGCCCGGCCTTGGCCAGCGCCCCCGCCACCACGGCCTGCACCTTGGCCCAGATCTCGGTCGCGTCGTGCTCCACCCAGCCCGGCTTGGGAAAGATCTGGCGGTGCTCACGCTGGTCGACGGCGACGATCGCGCCGCCGTGGTCGAAGACGATGCAGCGGCTGGACGTGGTGCCCTGGTCGATGGCGGCGACGTACTTCTCGGCGGTGTCCGTCATGGCAGTCCCTGGGTCGCTGGTGTGCGGGGTCGCTGGGTGGGTCGCTGAGGCGTGCGGGGGTCGGAGAAGGGCGTGCGGGGATCAGGACGTACGGGATCGGGGCGTACCCGGACGCCGGGGCGGTACGGGGGTCAGAAGGCCGCGTTGTAGAGGAGGCCGGCGAGTGTGCCGCCGATCAGCGGGCCGACCACCGGGACCCAGGCGTAACCCCAGTCGGACGTGCCCTTGTGGGGGATCGGCAGGAGGGTGTGCACGATGCGCGGGCCGAGGTCGCGGGCCGGGTTGATGGCGTAGCCGGTGGGGCCGCCGAGGGAGAGTCCGATGCCGACGACGAGCAGCGAGACGATCAGCGCGGTCGTGCCGGACTCGCCGAGCCCCTTCGTCTGCCCGAAGGCGAGGACGGGCAGCACCAGCGCCATGGTCGCGATGATCTCGGTGATCAGGTTGGCGACCGGGTTCCGGATCTCCGGGATGGTCGAGAAGATGCCGAGCGTCGCCACCGGCCCGTCGGCCTCGCCGTCGCCCTCCTCGCGGACATTGGCCTGGAACTGGGCGAGGTACACCAGATAGGCGAGTACGGCGCCGAGCATCGCGCCGACCAGCTGGCCCAGCAGGTACACCCAGACCTTGCCCCACTTGCCGGTGTCGATCGCGATGCCGAGGGTGACCGCGGGGTTGAGCTGGCCTCCGGAGAGGGGCGCGGCGGTGTACGCGCCCGCGAGGACCCCGAAGCCCCAGCCGAACGCGATCACGATCCAGCCGGAGGCCCGCGCCTTGGAGTGTCTGAGGGTGACGGCGGCGCAGACACCGGCACCGAACAGGATCAGGATCGCGGTGCCGATGACCTCGCCGACGAAAATGTGCCCGTTGCTCATGGCGGCTCCCTTGGCGCAGGTTGGGGGGCGCGTCGCCCCGGGCCTCCGTGCAGGAACGGTTCCCTTGATGACTTCGGCCGACGGCGGGGAGCAGGACGGATCGATGGCACGGTGCCTGATAACGCCGAGAATGTGCGGCGATGTCGGCCGACACCGGGAAGTGTTCACCGGTGTTCCGGGGGCGTCAAGGTTGCCGACGGCGACGGTGACACCGGCGCACCCGTCACATGCGTGGCTCAAGGGCCGTATACGACGGGGGTGTTCACAGTCCGGGCTCCGCGGCCGCGTACCCGGCCTGCGCCGCAGCCGCCCCCGTGCCGCCGCGCCGCACCTCGTGACCGGCGGCTCCGGCGCGCCCGAGGACCCAGCTCGCGCCGCGCAACGCCTTGGCCTCCTTCTTCAGCGGTGCGAGCTGGGCCGCGGCCTGGCGATGGTCGCCCACGCTGCCCGGGACGCACACGACGGTCGCGACGGAGAGCGTGACCGGCCGGCCGCCCGCCGACCACGGCGCGTCGAGCACGCCGGCGACCACCGGACCGAGTGTGTCCTCGTCGGCCAGCACCAGGAAGTCGTCCCCGCCGATGTGGCCCACGCGCGCGTGCCCCACGACCGCCTGCTGGAGCGCGCGGCCCACGGACCGGATGAGCTCGTCGCCCGCGGCGAACCCGGCCCCGTCGTTGACCTGTTTGAAATGATCGATGTCCAGCCAGCTGAGCGCGAAGGTCCGCCCGTCCGCGATCCACCGGTCGACCTCGGTCGTGATCGCGTCCGAACCGGGCAGCCGGGTCAGCGGGTTGAGCCCGGCCGCCTCCTCGACCCTGCTCTCGGCCAGGGCGCGCACCAGGTCCGCGAGCCGTACCACCCCCACGCAGCGCTCGCGCGCGTCGACCACCGCCACATCGTCGGAGGTCCGGTCCCGGCCGCCGATCGCGACCACGTCCAGCACCTCCCAGGCCGTGGCGTCCACGCCGACCGTGCGGGGCGCGTCGCCCAGCTTGAACGCGGGCCGGTCGGCGTACAGGGCGTGGCCGTAGCGGGCGGACATCGACAGCAGGAAGCGCGAGCGGTGCACCGACCGGACGGGCCGGCCGGCCTGGTCCACCAGCAGCACGCCGGAGACGTCCGGCGACCCGGTCAGCAGCGCCCGTACCTGCCCCGCCGACGCGGTCACCGGCAGGACGGCGGCCGGGCGCACGAACTCCCGCACGGAGGGCACGGACGGCCCGGACCGGGGCACGCTCACGGCACCGGGGGAGCGCGGCGGAACGTACACGTCCGCGGCCGGGATCCGCGCGGGCGGCGCGAACAGCTCGCCCTGGGCCAGCTGGGCACCGGCCGAGAGCGCCGCCGCACACTGGAGCTCGGTCTCGACCCCCTCCACCGCGACCAGGGCGCCCAGTTCCTCGCACAGCGTCCGCATCGCCCGCACGGCGGCGGGCCGGGCCAGCAGCGAGCTGTCGAGCTTGACCAGGTCGGGGGAGAGGTCGTTGAGCAGCCGCAGTGGTATGTCGCCGTCGCCGATGCCGTCCGCGCTGATCCGGAACCCCTGTTCGCGCAAGGCCGCCACCGCCTCCAGCAGCGCCCGCTGCGGCACGTGCGTGTACGGCGGGACGATGTCGAGCGTCACCTCCCAGGGCATGCGGCCGGTCGCGCGCACGGCGTCGTGCAGCGGGGTGAGCCCGCCGAGATCGGCGAGCGTCGCCGCGAACACGTTCAGGTGCAGCGGCAGCAGCGTCTCCTTGTGCGTCGCCGCCCGCAGGGCCAACACCGTGAGTCTGCCGTCGAGTTCGGGATCCCGGCGGGCCTCGGCAAGGACGTCACCCGTTTCCGGGCGGGCGAGCGTCTCCAGTGCGGCGACCGCGCCAGTCCTCAGGTTGACCACCGGCTGGAAGGCGAAGCGGAGAGTATCCGTCCAGGAGTGCACGGGAGCATGATTGCGCCGCCCGGGCGTGCCCAGGCGCAGTTCATGAGACGTTCACACAGGATTCCGGCGTGATCACAGAGCGTGGAAAACCTCTGTGCCACCACGCCTCACACGCCGCTCTGCTTCCGTCTCCTTCACCGCACCGCGATCACCGACGAGCCGTGCCCGAACAGCCCCTGGTTGGCGGTGATTCCCACGCGGGCCCCCGCGACCTGCCGATCGCCCGCGGTGCCTCTCAGCTGCCAGGTCAGCTCGCAGACCTGGGCGATGGCCTGGGCCGGCACCGCCTCCCCGAAGGAGGCGAGTCCACCGCTGGCGTTGACGGGTATGCGCCCGCCCGGGGCCGTCACGCCCTCGCGCAGCAGTTTCGCGCCCTCGCCCGCGCCGCACAGCCCCAGGTCCTCGTACCACTGCAACTCCAGTGCCGTGGACAGGTCGTAGACCTCGGCGAGGGACAGGTCCTCGGGGCCGATGCCCGCCTCCTCGTAGGCCGCGCGCGCGATGGACGCGCGGAACGTCTCGCCCGGCGGCTCCACCGCGACTGCGGAGTCCGTGGCGATGTCCGGCAGGTCCAGCACCGTGTTCGGGAAGCTCGGCGTCACCGTGGACACCGCGCGGATCCGCACCGGCCGGCGCACGCCGTGCCGGTGCGCGAAGCCGACGCTGGAGAGGACCACGGCCGCCGCGCCGTCGGAGGTGGCGCAGATGTCGAGCAGCCGCAGTGGATCGGCGACCACCGCGGACGCGGCGACCTCCTCGGCGGTGACCCGCTTGCGGTACCGGGCGTACGGATTGAGTGCCCCCAGGGCGGCGTTCTTCACCTTGACCAGCGCGAAGTCCTCCGGTGTGTCCCCGTGCACCGCCATACGCCGGCGCGCGTACAGCCCGAAGTACACCGGATTCGTCGCGCCCAGCAGCCGGAAGCGCAGCCAGTCCGGATCGTCGGGACGGTCCCCGCCCGCGGGCCGGAAGAAGCCCTTGGGCGCGGCATCGGCCCCCACCACGAGGACGACCTCCGCGAGCCCGGCGAGGATCTGCGCCCGCGCGGCGGCGATCGCCTGCGCCCCGGACGCGCACGCCGCGTACACGCTCGCAACCCGCGCTCCCTGCCACCCCAGGGCCTTGGCGAACGTCGCCCCCGCGACGTACCCGGGATAGCCGCCGCGCACCGTGTCCGCGCCCACGACCGAGCCGACGTCCCGCCAGTCGACCCCGGCATCCGCGAGGGCGGCGCGGGCCGCCGCCGTCCCGTACTCCACGAAGGAGCGCCCCCACTTGCCCCAGGGGTGCATGCCCGCGCCGAGCACCGCCACGTCCCTCGTCATGCGCGCACCCCCGTCGGCCGCCAGTGCCAGATCGTCCGGGCCGTCTCCGCGTCCTCGTCGAGCACGCCGGGGACGGCCTCCACCTCCATGCCCACCGTCAGGTCGGCGACGGTGACCCCGGGAGCCGCCTGTCCGAGCACCACGATCCGTTCGGCCACCAGCTCCACAGCGATCAACGCGTACGGCTCCCACGGAAGTTCCGGATTGCTCACATAAGGTGACGGCGGTCGATAGCGGCTGTCCGTGTACGACCAGATATGCCCCTTACGCGACAGCGGAACCTCCTCCAGCGTGCCGCCCGCGCACTGCGGATTGCGGCAGTGCACGTCCTCGCGCGGGAAGAACACCGACCCGCAGGACGAGCAGCGCGTGCCCAGCAGCCGGAAATCCTCCCCCTCCCCCTCTCCGTCGAACCAGCCGGCGACCGCGGGTGTGCGTGTGTGCGGCAAGGTCCCTCCCCGGTGTTGAATCTGACGAAGCGTCAGAAGTGTGCCACCGGCAGCGGGAAATGGGCAGGGCGTCCGGGGGGAATCGCATCCGATCGCTTCCCCGCCGGAGCCCGGACCTGGTAGATGCAGGAGACATGACACGACTCACCGGTGCGGTCCGCGGCCTCGTCACCGCCCTCGCCACCCTGCTGGCCGTGGCCGTCACCCCCGCGACCGCGACGGCCGGGACGACGACGCGGTCCAAGGCGCCCAGGGACTTCGTCGCCCTGAGCACCGTCGATCCGACGATCATCCAGGAGATCCGCTACTTCACCCCGCACAACTTCGTCGGCGAGCCCGTCGACGGCTACCGGCAGCCGATCTGCATCCTCACCCGCCCCGCCGCCGAAGCCCTCCACAAGGCCCAGCTCGAACTGCTGCGCAAGGGCTACACACTCAAGGTCTACGACTGCTACCGGCCCCAGCGCGCCGTGAACGACTTCGTCCGCTGGGCCGAGGACCTCGGCGCCCAGTCGATGAAGGGCGAGTTCTACCCGAACGTCGACAAGACCCGGCTGTTCGAGGACGGTTACATCGCCGCGAAGTCCGGCCACAGCCGCGGCTCGACCATGGACCTGACGATCGTGAAGCTCCCCGCGCGGCCGACCCGGCCCTACCGCCCCGGAGAACCACTGGTGCCCTGCTTCGCGCCCAAGAACAAGCGCTTCCCCGACAACTCCGTCGACATGGGCACCGGATTCGACTGCTTCGACACCCTCGCGCACACGCTCGACCCGCGCATCCAGGGCGTGCAGCGTGCCAACCGGATGCTGCTCAAGAACACCATGGAGAGCCTCGGATTCGTGAACCTCGCCGAGGAATGGTGGCACTACACGTACCAGCCCGAGCCCTACCCGGACACCTACTTCGACTTCCCCGTCTCCTGGAAGTCGCTCCGCCGCGCCCCCTAGCGGACCATCGGAAGATCTCCCTCCGCCGATCGGATACAGTCCGCGCGTGTCCGAAACTCAACACCTAACTGTCAACTCCGGGCCGAACTCGCACTGTTCGAGCTGCGGAGCGCCCTATGGAGAGGGCGTCACCGGCTGGCCGCGATCCTGCCCGTCCTGCGGAAACGTCGCCTACCGCAACCCGCTGCCGGTCGCCATCGCACTCCAGCCCGTGTACGACGCCCAGGGCGCGGCCCTGATCGTCATCACCCGCACCATCGCCCCCGCGCGCGGAGGCATCGCCCTGCCCGGCGGCTACGTCGACGACCGCGAGGACTGGAAGCAGGCCGTCGTACGCGAACTCAAGGAGGAGACCGGCATCGAAGCCGCCGCCCGGGACGTGCGGCTCGTGGACGCCATGAGCTCGCCCGACGGCCACCTGCTGCTGTTCGGAGTCCTCCCCGAACGCCCGGTCCACGGCCTGCCGCCCACCGGCCCCACCGACGAGACCGAGGGCTGGCGGCTGCTGCGCCGGCCCGAGGAACTCGCCTTCCCGCTGCACACCGTGGCCGTGCGGGCCTGGTTCGAGGGCCGGTACTGAGCCGTCCGGTTCAGCCCAGCCCCCGCACCCGCACCAGGTAGGGCGGCTGTACCGAACCGTCCTCCCGCTCCCGGGTGACCACCACCGAACGGCCCTGCCGGCGGGCGACGTAGCGCTGAGTCTCCGGTTCCTCCCCGCCGTCGCCCGCGTCCGGTACGACCAGACCGCCCCCGGTCCGGCCCCGCGCGGGCGCCCACACCTCCAGCTCCACCTCGCCGTCCGAGCCGCGCACGGGAATCACCGCACCCGCGCGCGCGAGGACCGGTATCCGCGACAGCGGCGCGTTCACGTACACCTGCCCCGGTCCCTCGTACGCCTCCTCCGTCACCGTGTCGTACCAGCGGCCCCGCGGCAGCTGCACCGCCCGCCGCTTCACCCCCGGGTCCAGCACCGGCGCCACCAGGAGGGCGTCCCCGAGCAGAAACGTGTCCTCACAGCCGCGCAGCGCCCTGTCCTCCGGAGAACCCCACCACACCGGCCGCACATAGGGCGCGCCCGTCCGCCGGGCCAGATGCGCCAGCGTCACCCAGTACGGCAGCAGCCGCCGCCGCTCCAGCAACGCCACGCGCGCGTGCTCCAGCACCTCCGCCCCGAACTCCCAGGGCTCCCTGCGCCCCGCCCGCAGACCCGCGTGCGTACGGAACAGCGGCAGATACGCGCCGAGCTGGAACCAGCGCAGATACAGTTCCGGAGACGGGCTCCCGTCGAACCCGCCCACATCCGGACCCGAGTACGGCACCCCGCACAGCCCGAGCCCCAGCACCAGCGACAGCGACGCCCGCAGCCCCGGCCAGCCCGTCGCCAGGTCCCCCGACCAGGTGCCGCCGTAACGCTGCAGCCCGGCCCAGCCCGAGCGTGAGAACACGAACGGCCGCTCCTGCGGCGCCAGTTCGCGCAGCCCCTCGTAGCCCGCCCGGGCCATGCACAGCGCGTACACGTTGTGCGCCTCCCGATGGTCGCCGCCGCGCCCCTCCAGGCCGTGCCGGGCCGAACGCGGCAGGGTGGGCTCCCCGAAGGCACTGAACGACGTCGGCTCGTTCATGTCGTGCCAGAAACCCGCGAAGCCCTGCGCCAGCCGCTCCGCGTACAGCCCGCCCCACCACTCACGCACACGCGCGCGCGTGAAGTCCGGGAACACCGACTCCCCGGCCCACACCACACCCCGCACCTCGCGCCCGGAACCGTCCCGCACGAACGCGTCCAGCGCAGAACCGCCCTCGTACACGGCATTGCCCGGCGCCGCCTTCACCGCAGGATCCACGATCGACACCAGCCGGATCCCGTTCCGCCGCAACTCCTCCGCCAGCACCGGAAGCTTGGGGAACCGTTCCTGGTCGACGGTGAACACCTGGTGGCCGTCGTAGTGGTCGATGTCCAGGTGCACGGCATCCAGCGGCAGATCCCGCTCCTGGTAGCCCGCCACGATCCGGCGGACCTCCTGCTCGCTGCCGAATCCCCAGCGCGCGTGATGATGACCGAGCGCCCACGCCGGCGGCAACGCCGGCACACCGGTCAGCGAGGCCCACGTGGCCAGCACGCGCGCGGGAGTACCCACGATCACCCAGCAGCGCACCGGACCACCGTCCATCCGCAGCTCGCACCGCCCCACCCGGTCGTGCCCCGACCCGGCGCCCTCCTCGCCCTCCCGCAACACCACCGTGCCGTCCCACGTGGAGTCGTGGAACACCAGATGCGTGCCCGCGTCGGCCACCACGAGCTGCACCGGCATGGTCAGATACAGCGGATCCGCCTCGGGCCCGAACGCCCGGCCCCGGTCGGTGTTCCACAGCCGGTACGAGCCACTGCGCAGCCGAGGCCCGGACGCCCGCCCGCCCAGACCGAAGAACCGGGCGTCCGCCGCCACCTCCGAGCGCTGCAGCCACCGCGCCGTACCCCCGCCCACCGGCTCCCACCAGCGCGGCGGCAGATCGTGCCGCAGCGTCACCCCGCCGGGCGTGCACACCTGCACCGCGCCGTGCCGTGAGACGACGACCGTCACCCGCTCGGCGACCACCCGCCAGCCACCGTCCTTGTCCGGCTCCAGCACCGCCCGCGGATCCGGCTCCGGACAACTCCCGGCCAGCGCGTACGACGGCTCCGGACCCGCCCCGTCCCAGCCCCAGAACACCGCCCCGTTCACCGTGACCATGATCCGCAGCTCGGACCGGCCGAACCGGATGACACCGCCGCCCGGCCCCGGCTCCACACTCGCCACCTGCCCCGGGACCCGCGCCCGCTCGGCCCCCCGCCGCGGCAGCCCGGCAGCGTCGATCCGCCGCCTGCGCCACGCCGCACATACGGTGCGCAACCCCCGAAGCGCCCTCCCCGAACCGACCACACTCACCGAACGCACCAGGTCACGACCGTCCATGCTGCTCACCCTGCCACTGTGCGCCCCACGCGTGCGTGTCGTTCAACTGCCGTTCACCTGTGTCAGGGCCACATCTTCACGACACGGACTATGTGGGGCGAGCCCTGGTGCTGAAGTCGATCACATGGCATCGTCCCTGTCAGCCGCGTCACGCGCACACCCCAGCACGTGCGCGGACCGACGCCCACGACGCGCACAGCCCGGGAGCCGCCCCATGTCGACCGCGAACCCCCAGCCACTCTGGCAGCCCGATCCCCAGCAGATCGCCCGGGCCCGCATCACCCGGTTCCAGGCATGGGCCGCCGAACACCACGGCGCCCCCGCCGACGGCGGCTACCCCGCCCTCCACCAGTGGTCCGTCGACCAGCTCGACACCTTCTGGAAAGCCGTCACCGAGTGGTTCGACGTACGGTTCTCCACGCCCTACACGCGCGTGCTCGGCGACCGCTCGATGCCCGGCGCCCAATGGTTCCCCGGCGCCACCCTCAACTACGCCGAACACGCCCTGCGCGCCGCCGCCGACCGCGCCGACGAACCGGCTCTGCTACACGTGGACGAGACCCACGAACCGCGCCCCGTGACCTGGTCCGAGCTGCGCCGCCAGGTCGGCTCCCTCGCCGCCGAACTCCGCACCCTCGGCGTCCGCCCCGGCGACCGCGTCAGCGGCTACCTGCCCAACATCCCCCAGGCCGTCGTCGCCCTCCTCGCCACGGCCGCCGTCGGCGCCGTCTGGACCTCCTGCGCCCCCGACTTCGGCGCCCGCAGCGTCCTCGACCGCTTCCAGCAGGTCGAACCCGTCGTCCTGTTCACTGTCGACGGCTACCGCTACGGCGGCAAGGAACACGACCGCCGCGACACCGTCGCCGAACTGCGCCGCGAACTGCCCACCCTGCGCGCCGTCGTCCACATCCCGCTCCTCGGCACCGACGCACCCGCAGACGCCCTCGACTGGGCCGCCCTCACCTCGGCCGACATCGAGCCCGTCTTCGAACAGGTCCCCTTCGACCACCCCCTGTGGGTCCTCTACTCGTCCGGGACCACCGGCCTGCCCAAGGCCATCGTCCAGTCCCAGGGCGGCATCCTCGTAGAACACCTCAAGCAGCTCGGCCTGCACTGCGACCTCGGCCCCGAGGACCGTTTCTTCTGGTACACCTCGACCGGCTGGATGATGTGGAACTTCCTCGTCTCCGGCCTCCTCACCGGGACGACGATCGTCCTCTACGACGGCAGCCCCGGCTACCCCGACACCGGCGCCCAGTGGCGCGTCGCCGAACGCACCCGGGCCACCCTCTACGGCACCTCCGCCGCCTACGTCATGGCCTGCCGCAAGGCCGGTGTCCACCCCGCGCGCGACTACGACCTGTCCGCCGTGCGGTGCGTCGCCACCACCGGTTCGCCCCTGCCCCCCGACGGCTTCCACTGGCTGCACGACGAGTTCGCACAGAGCGGGGCCGACCTCTGGATCGCCTCCGTCAGCGGCGGCACCGACGTCTGCTCCTGCTTCGCCGGAGCCGTGCCCACCCTCCCCGTCCACACCGGCGAACTCCAGGCCCCCGGCCTCGGCACCGACCTCCGGGCCTGGGACCCGAGCGGCCACCCCGTCATCGACGAAGTGGGCGAGCTGGTCGTCACGAACCCCATGCCCTCCATGCCGATCCGCTTCTGGAACGACCCCGACGGCAGCCGCTACCACGACAGCTACTTCGACACCTACCCCGGCGTCTGGCGGCACGGCGACTGGATCACCCTCACCGCACGCGGCACCGTGATCATCCACGGCCGCTCCGACTCCACGCTCAACCGGCAGGGCGTGCGCATGGGTTCGGCCGACATCTACGAGGTCGTCGAGCGCCTCCCCGAGATCAAGGAGTCCCTCGTCATCGGCATCGAGCAGCCCGACGGCGGCTACTGGATGCCCCTGTTCGTCCACCTCGCACCCGGCGCCGTCCTCGACGACTCCCTCCTCGACCGGGTCAAGCAG
Source organism: Streptomyces sp. MUSC 14 (assembly GCF_001866675.1). NCBI lineage: Bacteria > Bacillati > Actinomycetota > Actinomycetes > Kitasatosporales > Streptomycetaceae > Streptomyces > Streptomyces sp. MUSC 14. The sequence continues at coordinate 3,856 of NZ_MLYN01000044.1, read as the reverse complement.
GCCATCCGCGAACATCTCTCCCCGCGCCACGTACCCGACGAGATCATCGAGGTGCCCGGCATCCCGCACACCCTCACCGGCAAGCGCATCGAGGTCCCCGTCAAACGACTGCTCCAGGGCACCCCCCTGGAGAAGGCGGTCAACCCCGGATCCATCGACAACCTCTCGCTGCTGGACTTCTATGAGGAACTCGCCCGCAAACGCGCCTGAACCCACCCCGCACCACCTGCGCGAACACCCCCACCACCCGCGCTCCGTCCACCGGCGGCACCACCCGTTGTCAGTGCCGCCGGTTACGGTGAGTGAGCATTGATCGACTGCGCACTCTGGGGGAAACATGGCGCACACCGACGACCGGGCCATGCGACGCGTACTGCGCCGCGAGATCGCCGGCACCATCGGCCTGCTCACCGACGAACACGACTTCCGCGCCATGCGGCGCTACCGCAGCTTCACCTTCGACGACCACACCGCCTACCTCCGGCAGGTCGAGGCCCTCCTCATGGCCCGCGCCGCCCAGGGCAGCCACACCACCCTCGCCCTGTTCGACCCCGAGGACTACGCCGTGTACTGCGCGGACACCGGCCTTGACCCCGAAGCGCCGGCCAGCCGCACGAGGTTCACCGCCGAACTCGCGGCCACGGGCCCCACCATCCCCTACGACGGCCGGCCCCTCGCCACCCTCGTACCGGCCCTCGTGGACGAGGCCGTCCGCCAGGCCACCTGGGAGTACGCCACCACGCTCCTCTCCCGCCTCGGCCCCTGCCCCACCTGTGGCGAGGACATCGGCAGGGCCGCCTTCACCCGCGCCTCCGACCTCCTCGTCCGCATCCTCGACACCGCACCGCCCGGCGACCGACACCTCGTGACCAGCGTCTCCGGCCCACCGGACACCCTGATCTCCGTCCTCCACGCCGACCAGGACGCCGCCGGCGGAACCCGCCTGGACGAGGCCGAAGCCCTGGAATTCACCAGCGTCCTCGCGCTCGGCCTCGCCACCCGCAGCCCCGGCGGACTCGTCATCCGCACGAGCCGCCCCGGGACGCCCGACCGCGTCTACGGCTGGCGACTGCGCTGCGGCGAACTCGAACCCCTCACCGCCGCCGAGGTGTTCGACGCCTACTGCACCGACGTCGAATCCGGCGACATCATCTCCCCCGAGTCCGGCGTCGACTACGACGCGCCCCCCGACCTCGGAGAGGACGGCACGGCCCCGGACCACCACCACTGACCGCAGACACCGGACGCCGACACACGTCAGGGGCGCCCCACCCAAGGCGGGACGCCCCTGAACCGACCGCGCGAACGCGCCGCGACTACTCGCCGGACAGCACTGCCTGAGCAGCGCTCCGCGCCTCCTCGGCGCTGTCCGCGGCACGCGCCGCCGCCGCGGCCCGCTCGCACTGCGCCAGCGTGTGCTTCGCGAGCGTCGCCCGGACGTAAGGAATCGACGCCGAGCCCATGGACAAGGAGGTGACCCCCAGACCGGTCAGCACACAGGCCAGCAGCGGATCGGACGCGGCCTCACCGCACACACCACAGCTCTTGCCCTCGGCCTTGGCCGCCTCCGCGGACAGCGCCACCAGGTCGAGCAGCGCCGGCTGCCACGGGTCCTGAAGCCGGGAAACCGCACCCACCTGGCGGTCGGCCGCGAAGGTGTACTGCGCGAGATCGTTGGTCCCCAGCGAAAGGAACTCGACCTCCTGGAGGATCGAACGCGCCCGCAGCGCGGCCGACGGGATCTCCACCATCGCGCCGAACTTGGCCCGCAGTCCCGCCTCACGGCAGGCGTCCGCGAACGCCCTCGCGTCCGTACGGTCCGCCACCATCGGAGCCATGACCTCGAGGTAGACGGGCAGCCCCTCGGCAGCCCTGGCCAGCGCGGTCAGCTGCGTGCGCAGGACCTCCGGGTGGTCCAGCAGCGTCCGCAGACCCCGCACACCCAGCGCGGGGTTCGGCTCGTCGGCCGGAGTCAGGAAGTCCAGCGGTTTGTCCGCACCCGCGTCCAGCACCCGCACGACCACACGGCCCTCGGGGAACGCCTCCAGCACCTGCCGGTAGGCCTCCACCTGCTTCTGCTCGGAAGGAGCGTTCTTGCTGTCGTCCAGGAACAGGAACTCGGTACGGAACAGACCGACGCCCTCGGCCCCGGCCTCCACCGCGGCCGGCACGTCCGCCGGACCGCCCACGTTGGCCAGCAACGGCACCTTGTGCCCGTCCGCCGTCGCACCAGGCCCCGTGGAAGCGGCCAGCGCGGCCTTGCGCTCGGCGGCCGCGGCCTCCAGCTCCGCCTTCTTCGCCTCGGTCGGGTCCACGAAGATGTCGCCGGTGCTGCCGTCGACCGCGATCACCGTGCCCTCGGCCAGCTCACCGGCACCGGGCAGCGCCACGACCGCCGGCACACCCAGCGCCCGGGCCAGAATCGCGCTGTGGCTGGTCGGCCCGCCCTCCTCGGTGACGAAACCGAGCACCAGAGACGGATCCAGCAGTGCGGTGTCGGCGGGAGCCAGGTCCCGGGCCACGAGCACATAGGGCTGGTCGCTGTCCGGCACTCCCGGCATCGGAACGCCCAGAAGCCGGGCGACGATACGATTCCGCACGTCATCGAGGTCGGCCACGCGACCGGCGAGGTACTCACCCGCACCGGCCAACAGTTCGCGGTACGCCGCGAACGCGTCGTACACGGCACGCTCGGCCGTGCTGCCGACGGCGATCCGCCGGTCCACGTCGGCCATCAGCTCGGGGTCCTGCGCCATCATGGCCTGCGCCTCGAGCACGGCCTGCGCCTCGCCGCCCGCCAGATTGCCGCGCGCCGTCAGATCGGCGGCCACGGCGTCGACCGCCTGGCGGGCACGCCCCTGCTCTCGCTCGGCCTCATCCGCGGGGATCGACTTGGCCGGCGGCTCCAGCACCGCCGTACCCATGTGCCGAACCTCGCCGATGGCCACACCATGGCTCACGCCCACGCCTCGCAGCGTTGCTTCCATCTCACCCGTCTCCGATAGTGCGGCGGGTCCCGCCGCCGCGATGGTTGTGCTGAACGCCGCCGTGCGACGGCACTGCCGTCAGTTCCAGGTGAAGAGGCTGTCGCCGGCCTTCACGTCACCGCTGTCGCGGAGGTCGGAGAGGGACTCGGCGGTGGCTTCGAGCGCGACGACGGGGCAGACCGGCGACTTGCCGGCGGCCTCGACGGCGGCGGGGTTCCAGCGCACGACGGCCTGCCCGCGCTGCACGGTGTCGCCTTTGTTGACGAGCAGCTCGAAGCCCTCGCCGTTGAGCTGCACGGTGTCGATGCCGAGGTGGGTGAGTACGCCGTGCCCGTCTGCGTCGACCACGACGAACGCGTGCGGGTGCAGAGAAACGATGACGCCGTCCACGGGTGATACGGCCTCGGAGGCCTCACGCACGGGGTCGATGGCGGTACCCGGGCCGACCATGGCCCCGGAGAAGACCGGATCGGGCACGTTGGCCAGTCCGATGGCGCGTCCGGCAAGAGGGGACGTCACGGTGGTCATGGGAAGCCTCCCAGGAGTGGAGCTGCTTACGGGCCGCCACTGCCTGTCCCGGACGGCACTGAGCAGCAGCGTATGTCATAGGAAGTTGGGGTTCCGTATAGAAGCTACCAGCTAGTGGTCTAGACCACCAACCCAGTGGATTTGCACCGCGTTCAAGGCTCCGTGTACAGTCGTACTCCTGCTTAGGGCGGAGGGACGCGAAAGCGACCTCGCTCAGCAGCACCCAAACTTGTCAGATCCTATCTCCGGATCTCCATTCTGCGTGTCTGCGGAACGGTGGTCAGAGAGACGGAAAAACCCTGATAGAGTTTGAAACACCGAAGGGAAGCCCGGAGGAAAGC
>NZ_MLYN01000043.1:0-74200 GCF_001866675.1 Streptomyces sp. MUSC 14 | reverse complement strand
GCCCCACACCGCCGCCGCCCCCGTGCCCGCCGACGCCCACCCCGACCCCGAAGCCACCGCCGCCGCCACCACCGCCACCGCCGAAGCCGCCGAAGCCGCATCCGACGCCGAAACGTTCCCCGAAACCCGCCCCGAGGCCGCGGCCCCCGGCCCGGCCCGCGCCGCTGCCCCCGGCTCCCCGGCCGGTGCCGACGCCCGCGCCCACGCCGCCACCGGTGCCGAAGTCCGTGCCCCGGCCCGCCATGACCCCGGTGCACTATCCCGCGTACCACCCCCACCCCGTCGGCCACCCGGCGCCGAGCACCACCTCGCCGGTCACCTATGTGCTGCTCATCACCGTCCCCGCGATCGTCGCCGTCGCGGCCCTGCGCCCGCGCTGACGCGCCGGCCCGCTCACCTTGGAGGTATCCGTTGCCGGATTGGCTTGTTCTCGTCCTCGCGATGCTGGGGGCCTGTGCCGTCGTGGTGCTCGTCACCTTCGTGCGCAACAGGCGGGCTCCCGAGGACGAGGACCCCAGTGAGACCCCGGACGTCATCGAGTACATGACGATGTGGATCGGCGTCGTGTACGCCATCGTCCTGGGCCTCGCCATCGCGGGCGTGTGGGAGGCCCGCAGTTCCGCCGGGGACTACGTACAGAACGAGGCCCAGGCGCTGCACGAGATCTCGGAGCGGGTCCGGGTCTATCCGCCGGACGTGCGGGACCGGATCCGCAGCGACGTCAACGCCTATGTCTCCTACGTCGTCGACCACGAGTGGAAGACGATGGCGAACGACGAGCGTGTCACCGACCACGGTTCCGCGCTGCTGCAGAAGGTGCGCCAGGACGTCACCGACTACAAACCGAGGAACGACTTCGAGGCGCAGTCCTACCAGCCGCTGCTGGACCAGATGACCGCGGCCGACCAGGCCCGCAACGCCCGCTCCGACTCCACCGGGGCCACCATGCCGCCGGTGGTGTGGTGGGGGCTGCTCGTCGGCGGGCTGGTCACCGTCGGCATGGTGTTCGCGCTGCAGATCCGGCGCACCGCGCGTGAACTGGTGCTGGCCGGGCTGTTCTCCGCGACCATCGCCTTCATGCTGTTCCTCATCTGGGACTTCGACGCCCCCTACAGCCGGGGCATCGCGGTGACCGCGGAACCGTTCACGAACCTGTTCCCGACCCTGGCCAGATAGCCCCCGGCCCGCACACCCGTGTCTCGTCCCGCGTTCCGCGAGGGCACGGGTGTGCGGGCCGGTCCATGGGGCAGCCCGTCCGCGGCCGTCCGTCAGCCCGGGCCGGGCGAGGTGTGCCGGCGGCCGCTGAGGAGGGTGATGCGTGCGGTGCCGGGCTGTCGCGGGTCGAACGCGGGAGGCGTGGGCCGGCCGTGTTCCGCCGCGAGGTCGGCAGGCTCGCGCGTGGTGGCGGTCCAGCCGTGCGCGGCCAGCCGGGCGAGGGGATCCGTGGTGCTCTCGTTGCGCCACAGCGCGGCCAGCGTGTGCAGGGTGTCGGACTCGGCGGTGGCGTCGAGCGCCGTCCGGGTGTTGTCGGTGCGGAACATCGCCCTGCTGCCGTACTCCACCGCGATGCGGCTGGCGGGCGCGCTCAGGGCGCCGAGCCGTGCGAGAAGGCCGTCGCCCTCCTCCTCGGTGAGGTAGACCATGATGCCCTCGACCAGCCAGGCGGTCGGCAGCCCGGGGTCGAAGCCGCGCTCGCGCAGGGCACCGGGCCAGTCGTCGCGCAGGTCGCAGGTGACCGGGATCCGCTCGCTGCCGGAGAGCGGGACCCGGCCGGTGATGATCTTGTCCTTGAAGGTGAGGACATCGGCCCGGTCGATCTCGAAGACCCGCACCGGTGCCGGCCAGTCCAGGCGGAACGCCCTGGCGTCCAGACCGGCCGCGAGGACGACGACCTGACGGCAGCCGGCGGTGACCGCCTCGTGGAGCCAGTCGTCGAAGAAGCGCGTGCGCAGGGCGAAGTAGTCCCCCATGGCCCGGCGCAGCAGTTCGCCGCGCGGGCCGGACCACGCCGCGAGCGCGCCGCCCGCGGCCACGGCGACCTGGACCGCGACCGGGTCCTGGAACAGCCGGTCGGGACGGCCGCTCTCGGCGGCGCGCGACGCCGCCACCGCGAGTGCGGTGGAGCCGACGGCCGTCAGTTCGGCGCCGCCGACGGCGGTGGCGACGCCGGCGGGGTCGGAGCCGGCCACGGGCGCCGGCGGCGCAGCGGACTGCCACGCGGCACGGGCCGCCTCGCGGTCGAAGGACACGCCGCGGCGCCAGACGCGCCGGACGGCCCGGGTGGCGGTGATGTCGGTGGTCGCGTCGCCCTCGACCAGCACCAGATCCGCTCGCAGCCCCGGGGCGATGCGCCCGCGGTCGGACAGCCCGAACAGACGGGCGGGCGTGGCGGTCGCGGCCCGCAGCGCCTCGACGGGACTGAGTCCGGCCGTCACCAGGAGTTCGAGTTCGCGGTGCAGGGCCGCGCCGTGCACCACCGGGCAGGCGCGGCCCGGTGCGTTGTTGGCGTCGGTCCCGGCCACCAACGGCACGCCGGACGCGTGCAGTCGGCGCGTGGTCTCCAGTGCGTTCGCGAAGTCCAGCTCCGGCGACGGTACGGTCACGCAGAGCCCTTCGGTGCCGCCGGTGAGCGCGGAGAGGGCGTCCGCGGGCAGGTGACCGGCGATGCGTTCGTCGGCGGCGAGGTCCCGGCCGCCGGGGGCGCCGCAGGACATCTCCATCATCGCGAGGGTGGGGATGAAGTACCGGCCTTCGGCGACGGCCCGGTCCACCGCCTCCTGCGGCAGCGGTGCCTCCAGCGGGACGTGGGTGACGGCGTCCACGCCGGCGTCCAGCGCGGTCCGCACCGTCTCGACGTCGGCCACATGAGCGACGCTCGGCAGGCCCGCCGACCGCGCGGCGTCGGCCACCGCGGCCGCCGTGGCCGAGTCCAGCGTCGGGAGCTCGGCGCCGTGGTGGCAGCCGTCGTCGAGCATCATCTTGACGACGTGGGCGCCCTCCTTCTGCCGCAGCCTCACCTGGTCCCCGGCGGCCGCCGGGCCGTCGAGCGAGGGCAGGAACGGCATCGTCGCCGCCGGGTGGCCGCCGGTCGCGCAGATCACGGTTCCGGCGCTGCGCAGGTCGGCGAGGTCGTCGCGGTGCGCGGCCGTGTCGCAGAGCCAGCCGGTGAGGTCGGCGGGGAAGCTGAACAGGTCGACCTCGGTGGTGACGCCGAACGTCAGCGCCAGCCGCAGGTTGTGCAGGGTGCCCATCACGTGTGTGTGGCCGTCGATCAGACCCGGGAGCAGGGTGTGACCGGTGGCGTCGATCACCTCCGCGGCCGTCGCCGCTGCGGGGCCGGCCGCCGCCTGCGCGGTGGGTGTCACCGCGGTCACGCGCCCGGTGTCGACGAGCACGGAGACGTCGTCCAGGACCCGCTCGCCGTCGAAGACGCGGGCATGGTCGATACGGATCACGAAGGGAGCCCCCATCGTCGGTCCCGGCACGGGGAGAACGGCAACTGGCGTTCGGAAGCGGGGCGTTGGCGCGGTCGCCGGACGCCTCTGCGGTCCAGGACACACCGGCCGCCGCGAACGCTCCAGGCTCACGGCGAGGTTGTAGGAGTTCACCTAGGCGACCGGAGTCCGGCGATCCCCGTGTGCCGATATGCCGTCTTCTGTTGGTGTGTTGCGCCGACAGCGATGAGGTGAGGTGCCGTGAGGCCGGGAATCGACGGGTACGGACGCACGGACGGCGGGCCGCGGTCACCGGAGCGCGCGGCGGTCGTCGCCGGACTGGGCACGGCGGTGCCGGAGACCGTGGTCACCAACGACGACCTGGCCCGCGTGCTCGACACCGACGACGCGTGGATCCGTCGCCGTACCGGGATCCGGCGGCGTCGCGCGGTCGCGCCCGGACAGGCCACGAGCGACCTCGCGGTCGAGGCGGCGCGCAACGCCCTCGCCTCGGCGGGAGCGGTCGGCGCGGGCGCCGTCGTGCTCGCCACCAGCACACCTGACCAGCTCTGCCCGGCGACCGCCCCGAACGTGGCGAGCAGGATCGGACTGGGCCCGGTGCCCGCGTTCGACGTGCAGGCCGTGTGCACCGGCTTCGTGTACGCCCTGGCGTCCGGGGCGGGACTGATCTCCCTGGGTGTCGTGGACAGCGTGCTGGTGATCGGCGCCGACACGTTCTCCACCATCCTCGACCCCGAGGACCGGGCGACCGGAGTGGTGTTCGGCGACGGCGCGGGCGCGGTGCTGCTGCGCGCCGGCTCCAGGGCGGAGCGCGGTGCGCTGCTGGACTTCAGCCTGGGCAGCGACGGCTCGGCCGTGGACCTCATCGGAATGTACGCCGGCGGCTCGCGCCAGCGGTCCACGGGCCTGCCGGCCAAGGCGGAGGACACCTACTTCTCGATGCAGGGACAGGCCGTCTTCAAGCAGGCGGTGAGCCGGATGACCGAGTCGGCGCGGGACATCGCCGCGCGGACCGGCTGGGCCGTGGAGGAGGTCGACTCGTTCGTGTTCCACCAGGCCAACGCCCGTATCCTGGCGGCCGTGGCCCGGCAGCTCGGCCTGCCCGCCGAGCGGTTCCGCACCAACATCGCCGACCTGGGGAACACGGTCGCCGCCTCGATCCCCCTCGCGCTCGCCGACGCCACCGCCGGCGGTGAACTGACATCCGGTCAGAAGGTGGTGCTGACCGGCTTCGGCGGCGGGCTCACCTGGGGCTCGACCGCTCTCGTCTGGCCCGGCCTGGACCCGTTGCACAGTGAACTTTCCACCGTTGCAGGCGACTTCCTCCCAAAATATAGGTGAACACCCACAGCCGCCGGGCAAGGGTTCTCGATCTGTCCCCGCCGCTGCCACCGTGGGAATCGGAATCGATCACCTAGCCGGAGGGAATCCGTGGTGTCGCTCAGCGCGGGATCCGAGCAAAGGTCTGAAGCATCGCCGGAAGCCGGGGGAAAGGCGAAGAACCTCCACCTCCTGACGGCCGCCGGTTTCCGGGTCCCTGAATGGGCGGTGCTCGGCACCGACGTCTTCGCGGCCTTCGCCCGGAGCAACGGGCTGGCGGAGCGTCTCGCGAAACTCCTGGCCGACGGCCCACAGCACGGCGATGGACAGACCGCCGAGGCGCCCGGCGCCGGGGAACCCGGACGGACGGCGGCTCAGACGGCCGCGGAGATCGCCGCTCTCCTCGCGGACGCCCCGCTGGACGAGGCCGTCACCGACGCCGTCCGGCGGGCCTACGAGCACGTCGGCGGCGGCCTGGTGGCGATCCGTTCGTCCGGCGCGGAGGAGGACGGCGCCGAGCACTCCTTCGCCGGCCAGTTCGACAGCTTCCTCAACGTCCGCGGTCTCGACGACGTCATCGCCCACGTCCGCCGCTGCTGGGCCTCCGGCTTCTCGGAGCGGTCCCTGCGCTACCGCGCGCAGCGCGGCCTCGCGCCGTCGGCGTCGGGTGTCGCCGTCGTCGTGCAGCGCATGGTCCCGGCCGAGCGCAGCGGCGTCCTGTTCACCGTCGACCCCACGACGGGCGCCACCGACCGGTTCCTGGTCAGCGCCGTCTACGGACTGGGCGAGGGACTGGTCTCCGGCGCCGTCGACGCCGACACGGTCGTCCTGGACGCCGTCACCGGCGAGCGGCTGCACACCGTGGTCGGCGAGAAGCGGGAGCGCTACAGCGCCGGTGCCGGCCCCGGCTGCGAGGTGCGGCCCGTCGCCGAGGCGGACCGGGAGGTCCTGGCGCTGAGCGAGGAGGACCTGACCCGGCTGCACGGCCTCGGCGTGCGGGTGGCCGAGCACTACGGCACCCCGCAGGACATCGAGTGGGCGATCGCCGACGGCGAGGTCTGGATCCTGCAGAGCCGCCCCGTCACCGGCCCGCTCGCCGGCCCCGCCGGCCGGAGCGTCCCGGCGTCCGCCGAGGAGCCGCGCGGCGAGCCGCGCATCTGGGACAACTCCAACATCATCGAGAGCTTCAGCGGCGTCGTCTCCCCCCTCACCTACAGCTTCGCGGCCGACACCTACGCCAAGGTCTACGAGAGCTACGCCCGCGCCCTCGCCGTCCCGCCGGCCCAGCTGCGGGAAGTCCAGGAATGGACCCCGCACCTGCTCGGCTATTTCCACGGCCGGGTCTACTACAACCTCCTGCACTGGTACCGCATGGTGCGGCTGGCGCCCCTCTACCCGCTGAACCGGCGCGTCCTGGAGCGGTCCCTCGGAGTCGAGGAGAGCATTTCCGACGAACTGGCCGACACACTGCACCCGTTCACTCCGCGACCCGGCCTGCGCGGCCGGGCGAGCCGGTGGTACCGCACCGCCGTCTTCGCCCGCAGATTCCTCACCATGCGGACCTCCGTGGACCGCTTCCACCGGGACTTCTACCGGTCCTACGAGGTCTTCAACAACGTCGACTACGACGCCCTGCCGGGCGAGGAGACCTACCGGCGCTTCCGCCGTCTGCAGCGCGAGCTGATCGAGAAGTGGGGGCCGATGCAGGCCCTCGACGCCGCCATCCTGCTCTCCGTCGGGCTGCTCGCCCTGCTCACCCGCCGCTGGCTGCCCGACGCCCCGGAATGGTTCACCTGGGCCGCCGCCAGTCCCGGTGAGGCACTGGAGTCGGCCGAACCGGTATGGGCACTGGCCGAGTTGGGCGAGCGCGTCGCAGCCGACGACGAGGTGCGCGCCCTGCTGGAGCGCACCCCCGACGACGCGGTGTACGAGGCGCTGCGCGACGGAGGCCACACCGAGGTGCTGGCCGCCGTCGACGCGTACATCGCCTCCTACGGCTACCGCAGCCCCGACGAGCTCAAGCTGGAGGTCCCGGATCTGCACGAGGACCCGGCCGGGCTCTTCACCCTGCTGCGCGGCGCGCTGCCCGGCTCCGGTGCGGCGCCGCACCGGGGCGAGGACGCCGACTCCTACCTCGCCGAGCGGCTGCGCGGCCCGCGCCGATGGGTCTACGAGGTCGTCCGGCGCAAGGCCCGCAGTTCGCTCGCGGACCGTGAGCGGCTGCGCTTCTGCCGTACCCGGGCCTTCGGCGCGGCCAAGCGGATGCTCCGCGCCCTGGGCCGTGACCTGGCGCGCAGCGGTGCGATCGCGGCGTGGGACGACGTGTTCCTGCTCCGCCTGGAGGAGGTGCGCGGCGCCTACGAGGGAATGATCGCCCACACGGAGCTGACGGACCTGGTGGCCGTGCGCCGCGCGCGGCTGGCCGCAGACGCCGCGCTGCACGCGCCCTCCCGGTTCACCACGCACGGCGCCCCCTACTGGTCCGGCAATCTGGAACGGGCCGGCTGGTCCGCCACCGCCGCCCGCACCGGGGCCCGGGAACTGCGCGGCACCCCGTCCTGCCCCGGCGTCGCCGAGGGCCTCGCGGTGGTCACCGACACCCCGCGCGACGTCGGCGGCGGCATCCTGCTGGCCTACCGCACCGACCCCGGCTGGGTGACCGCGCTGCCCTCGGCGTCCGCCCTGGTCATCGAGCGCGGCAGCCCGCTCACCCATGTCGCCGTGGTGGCACGGGAGTTGGGCATCCCCACCGTCGTCCAGGTCAGGAACGTCACCACCGAGATCCGGGGCGGCACCCGGCTGCGCGTCGACGGCGCCGCCGGCACGGTCACCGTACTGGCCGACCCGCCCGCCGACACCACGCCCACGTCGTGAAGCCCGGAGCTTCGCAGGACGGAGACACCGCACCATGATCCTCACCGAGGAGCAGTTACAGGGACTGCTCGACACGTCGCTCGCCACGCTGCCTCCGGGCCCCGACTGGGCCGTCGTGCTGGAGGGTTCCATCGCCGAGGGCTTCGGCAACCCCTCCTCCGACATCGACTTCCTGCTCGTCGGCCGGGACGAGGCGGACCTGCCGACCATGCCGTCGCTGCTGTTCGTCGACGGCCGCCGGGTCGAGATCCGCACCCGGTCGGTGCGACAGCTCGCCGACCAGTTCACCGCCCTCGAAGCGGGCGCCAGGCGGCCCGGCCGGCTCTCCGAGGACCTCCTCAACCGCTGCCAGCGCTTCCTGGGCAGCCACCCGTTGCGCGGTCACGCCCTGGTCGACGAGGTCAAGGGCCTGCTCCGCGGCGAGCGGTTCCGGGAGATCGCGGGTGCCTGGTGGGCGCACCGGGCCCGGCAGTCCCTGCGCCACGCGATGGCGCTCGACTGCCTCGACGAGAGCGCCGAGGCGGCCGACTGGCTCCGGGCCGGCCTGGTCCAGACCGTCAAGTCCTGGGCGGCCGGCCGGGGCGAGACGTACCTCGAACCCAAGTGGCTCTCCCTGCAGCTCGAAAGGGCCGGCCGGACGGACGTCCGCGACCGCTACTGGGCCCTGGACGCGGCGGCCGGCGCCGCCGGGGGCGACCGCGCCGCGGTCCACGCGTACCTCACGGAGTGCCTCGCCTTCGCGGCCGAACTGGGCGTCAGCGGCGTCCCGTTGCGCCCCGAGCGGCTCACCGTCGAACGCGCGTCGCAGGTGACCACCTGGCAGACCGGTGAGCGGGTCCACGTCATCCGCGACCGGCGCGACGTCTTCGCGCTCGGCGACCGGGCCGGCGCGGTCTGGCGGTCGCTGGTCCTGGGCAGGCCGCTGCCCGACGTACGGGACGCCGCGCGGGCGACCGGCGTCGCGAACTCCGGCCCGCTGCTCGCCACCTTCCTGCGGTACGGACTGATCCGGCTGGCCTGGAAGGGCGCCGGCACCGTCACCCCGGCCCTGCCGCTGGCCGCCCCGCCCGGCCCGGTGACCCCGCCGCCGTACTCCGCCGCCCCGCTGCTCTCCGTGTACGGCGCGGCCGTCAGCGGACCGGACGGCGTCGATCTGGTCCCGCTGCCCGCCGAGCGCTTCTCCGCGGCGACGATGGCTCTGGTGTGGTCCAACGTGGTCGTGGAGAACGCCCGCGAGGACCTGCGCGGGGCACTGCAGCGCGGGCAGTGGAAGGTCGCCGAACTCACCGCCCGGCGCGCCGTCCACGCCGCGCTGCGCGGCCTGTTCAGCGCCTACGGCGTCAACCCGCTGCCGGCCGACTCCGATCTGGTGCGCCGCCTGCCGCTGCTGCCGCCGGCCGCGCGGGCGCTGCACGGCCGCGCGGCTCAGTTGCTGGGCCGGACCGTCACCGCACCCGAGGAGGGCGACCGGCTCAGCGCCGAACTCGGCGACTTCGTCGACCTGGTGCGGGACACCGCGGGCGCCGATGCCTTCCCCTCGTCCTTCGACTCCGCCGACACCTGGCGGGCGACGCTGGAGCTCGGCTACGACTGGCTGCGGATCGGCACCTACCTCGACGCGGCGCTGCCCCTGGAAGAGGCCCGCGACCTGGTCGCCAGCAACGGTGTCCAGCCCCACCAAGCCGCCTGATGCCACCTCTTGCGAAGGACCGACCCATGGCCGACCCGACGACCGTACTTGTCACCGGAGCGAGCGGACTGGTGGGAGCCGAGGTGACCGCGCGGCTCACCGCCGCGGGCCACCGGGTGCTGGCCGTGCTCCACAGCAACGGCGACATCGTCCGCAACAACGGCAGGAAGCTCACCGCTGCGAAGGGAACGCTGCAGCGGCTCTCCGGAGACGTCACCCGCTCCGGGTTCGGGCTGGGCGCCGAGGACCTGCGGGCCGTGGCGCGGGCCGACCGCATCGTGCACTGCGCCGCCGTCACCGACTTCGGCCGGCCCGAACAGCTCTACCGGGACGTCAACGTGGCCGGCACCCGGAACGTGCTGGACCTCGCCCGCAGCCACGGCGTCCCCCTGGTCCACGTCAGCACCGCCTATGTGTGCGGCGAACGCGACGGCACCGCCCGCGAGGACGAACTCGACATCGGACAGCACCTCGGCAACGCCTACGAGCGCAGCAAGCTGGAGGCGGAGACCCTGGTCCGCAAGGCCGCCGCCGACGGGCTGCCGGTGGCGGTGGTCCGGCCCAGCATCGTCACCGGAGCCACCCGCACCGGCTGCGTCCGCGAGTTCAAGACCCTCTACCCGGTCGTCAAACTCATCACCCAGGGGCTGTCCCGCACCGTCCCCGGCCACTACGACGCGGCGCTCGACCTGGTGCCCGTGGACTACGTCGCCGACGTGGTCACCGAGGTGTGCGAACGCTTCGGCGAGGCCCGGGGACTGACCCTGCACGCCGTCGGCCAGGCCGTCACCCTGCGGGAGTTCTCCGACGTGCTCGCCGAGTACCCCTCGTTCCAGGTGGCCAGGTTCGTCCCGCCGTCGTCCTTCTCGGCGGCGGCCCTGCCCGCCCGCGAGCGCGCCTACCACGAGCGGGTCATGTCGCTGTACGAGAGCTACTTCCGCCGCCGTATCCGGTTCGACAACACCAACACGGCCGCCTTCAGCCGCCACCCGGTGCCCAGGGGCGGCCCGGCCTACCTGCGCCGCCTGCTCGACCACTGCCTCAAGGTCGGCTATCTCGGCGCGGCCCCGCACCGCCGCCCCGCACCCGCACCCGCTCCGACCGACGGGAACACCCAGGCATGAGCCCCGAGCACACCCTCGCACCGGAGCACACCGCGTCCGTCCACGGCATCGCGGTGTCGCCGCTGCTGGCCTGCGACCCCCGCAAGCGCCGCCTGTACGGCGCGGACACCTACTATCAGGAGAGCTTCGAGCAGCTCGACGCCCTCACCAGCGACCTCACCGGTTTCGCCCACCGCCACGCCGCGCTGCTGCTCAAACCCGACGCCGTGGTCACCCGCAGGCTGCTGCCCGCCGTGAACTGGCTGGCCGACAACGGCTTTCGCGTCGTCGCCGCCGAGACCACGCGACTGACCCGCACCATGATCCGTTCGCTCTGGTTCTACCAGTGGAACCTCGCCACCCCCGAGCGCCGCAGGCTCGCCCGGCTGTTCCTGCACAGCACCGACTCCCTGGTGCTGCTGGTGCGCTGCGAGAGCGACACCGACGTCCCCGCGTCCGTCCTGCTCACCGAGCTGAAGGGGCCCACCGACCCGGACGCCAGGACCCCGGGCCAGCTGCGCCACCTGCTCGGCCGCTACAGCTATCTGCTCAACCTGGTGCACACCCCGGACGAACCCGCTGACGTCCTGCGCGAACTGGCCGTCCACTTCGACGACGAGCGGCGGGAGGAGATGTTCCGCTCCGCGCTCGCCGGGGAGGACCGGACCGCACGGGCCGTCGACCTCGCCGAGCTCCTCCACAGCCGCTGTGCGCCGCGCTCGCTCGACTTCGAACCGGCCCTGGAGCGCGTACGGTCCGCCGTCGCCGCCCACGCCGGGCCGCGCCCGGACGCCTCACCGCGCGAACTGCTGGAGACGGCCTGGCGGGACGGCGTGGCCCTGGACCCGTGGGACACCGTCGTCGTCGGATCGAAGGTGCTGCCGATGCGGCAGCCCGGCCGGGCGCCCGTCCTGGACGGCGCCGACGCCGGCACCTGGCGCGCACACCTCGCCGGTCTGCGCACCCCCACACGCTGAGGAGCAAAGGCAAGCATGCAGATCGACCGGACCCTGCCCAAGGCCCTGGTGCACCGGGCGTCCATCGCCGAGGTCTTCCTGACCGACGCGCAGCGCCACGGCGAGGACGACCTGGTCCTCGCCGCCCAGCTGCCCCGGCTGCACGCCTTCTACGACGACACGCTCGCCCCCCGCGCCGGGCACGACCCCATGATGCTGCTGGAGGCGTGCAGGCAGGGCATCTTCGTCGTGGCCCACGAGTTCCTCGGTGTGCCCATGGACCACAAGTTCCTGTTACGGACGGTGGAGTTCGAGGTCGTCGAACCCGGCCCGCCGGCGCGGGGCGCGTTCCCCACCGACCTGGTCATCGGCACCCGGATCGAGCGCCGTGCGCGGGGCAGGTCGGGCGTGACGGGGCTGCGGCTGCGCTTCCTGTGCACGGCCGACGGCCGTGACGTCATGACCGCCGGCATCGACTACTCCTGGCTGGCGCCGGACCAGTGGGACAGCCTGCGTACCTCGCGGCGCACCGAACTGGAGCTGCCCGCCGTGCCGGTGGCGCCGCCGGTGCAGCGGATCCGGCCCGATCTGGTGGACCGGGGGTCCGCCGCCAACGCGGTGATCTCCCCCGCCCGGGCCACCGCGGACGGCGGTCTCGCCGCCCGTCTGGTGCCGGACACCACGCACCCGGTCATGTTCGACCACTGGGTCGACCACGTGCCCGGCATGCTGGAGCTGGAGGCCTGCCGGCAACTGGCGGCCGTCGCCTCCGTCGGGGCCGGGGTGCTGCCGACGCCCGCGGCGCTGCCGACGGCCCTGCACGCCCGGTTCCGTTCCTTCGGCGAACTGGACCTGCCCCTGGAGTGCCGCACAGGCCCGGTCCTGCCCGGCGCGGACATCGCGTGCACGCTGAGCCAGCGCGGCACGCCCGTCGCCGACGCCCGGATCCGGCTCGCCGCCCCGGACCGGGCGGAACCGGCGGGCGCGGGCACCGGCCCGCGCGCCGTGGCCCGCGGCGAAGGCTCCCGCCCGTGAGCGCGGTCGCCCTCCCCCTGGTCCCGGCCCGCCTGGGCCGTTTCGTCCTGCGCCGGTTCCGCCCGCAGGTCTACGCCGCCTACGGGGTGCTGTGGGTCCTCGCGCTGGAGGGCTCCGCGGTGGCCCTCCAGGGCACGGCCTGGCGCCCCACCGGCGGCACCGCCGTACGCGCCGTCAGCGTCGTGCTGACCCTGCTGTTCCTGCGGATGCTGGACGAGCAGAAGGACCTCGCCCACGACCGCGTGCACCACCCCGACCGGCCCCTGGTCACGGGCGCGATCACCGCCGCGGAGCTGCGCGGTGCCATGGCCGGCGCCGTCGTCGTGGTGGTGGCACTGAACGCAGCTCTCTCCCCGGTCGCGGCGCTCCTGGCCCTGCTGCCGCCCGGCTACGCGCTCCTGCTGCCCGTCGTGGAGCGCCGGTCCGCGCCGGTCCGGGAGGGGCAGCTGCTCAACCTGGCCGTCACCTATCCGGTGCAGGTGCTCGTCGGCGTCTACGTGTACCTGTCGCTCGCCGTGTCGGGACCGGTGACCGCCGACTGGCGGGCGCTGCCGCTGCTGGGGCTGTGCGCCGGTGTCTTCCTGCACTTCGAGTTCGCCCGCAAGACCGCGTGGGAGTCGGTGCCGGGCGACCGTCTCTACTCGTCGGCGCTGGGTCCCGTGGCCGGCGCGGCCGCCGTGCTGGCGCCGGTCGCCGTGGCAGTGCTGTGCGACGTGGTCCTCTTCCGGCCCACCACCGTGCTCGGGCTGCTGCCCTGCCTCGCGGCCCTGCTCCCCGCCGCGGCCGCGCGACGCTTCCTGACGGCCCGCCGCGGCACCTGGCCGCTGCCGCCCGCCATGGGCTACATCGTGGTGACCTATCTCGCCCTGGTGCTCCAGGCGGTGGTCCTGCCGTGACCGGCCTCAGCGGTGAGGAACTGCTCACCACCACACGCACGGTACGGCGCGGTCTCGACCTGGAGCGTCCGGTGGATCCGGCGCTCGTCGAGGACTGTCTGCGCATCGCCCTGCAGGCGCCGAACGGCAACAACCGCCAGCGCTGGCGCTGGCTGGTGCTCACCGACCCGCTGGTGCGGGCCCGGGTGGCCGACCAGTACCGGGCCGCTTTCGACGCCCGCAACGGCGCCGCCCTGCGGGAGCCGGACCACGTCCCGGACGCCACCCTGCGCGTGCTGACCGCCGCCCGCCAGCTCGCCGACCGGCTGCACGAGGTGCCGGTGCTGGTGATCCCGTGCCTCCAGCTGGACACCGAGGAACTGCCGCCCGGCAACCAGGCGGGCCTGTGGTCCTCGCTGCTGCCGGCCGCCTGGAGCTACGCGCTGGCGGCCCGCAGCCGGGGGCTGGTCACCGCCTGGACCACCGTCCACCTGGACCGCGAGCGGCAGATCGCCGACCTGCTCGGCCTGCCCCGCACGGTCCACCAGGGTGCCCTGCTGCCCACCGCCCACCCGCTGCGCAGCACCTTCCGCCCGGGCCCCCGGCAGCCGCTGGAGCAGGTGCTGCACTACAACGGCTGGTCGGGCCCCAAGGCACCCGACCGGCTCGGCACCGAGCCTCGCGGGCGCTGATCAGAGCAGGGCCTCCAGTGCCAGGGCGGCCCGCGGCGCGCCACCGGCCTGTTCCATCACCCGGGACATGTGCCGCAGCCGCTCGCGCAGTTCCTCGTCGGCGGCCGTGCGGCGTACGGCGTCCAGGAGGGTGTCCGCGGTGATGTCGGCGACGTCGAGCAGCGTGCCGAGCCCCAGCTCCACGGCCCGCCGCGACAGCACCCGGGTCTCCGGGACCAGCGGCACCAGCACCGGCGGGGTGCCCGCGTACAGCGACTCCGTCAGGCTGCCCAGGCCCGCGGCCGTGACGAACACCTCGGCCCGTCGTACCGCCGCCAGCTGCGGGATCCAGCGGTGGACCGACACGTTGGGCGGCAGCGGTCCCAGTTCCGCGGGGTCCGTGCCGTTGCCGACGGTGACCACCGCGCGCCAGGGCCGGCCCGCGAAGGCGTCCACGCAGGTGCGGAACAGCTCCGGCTGGTTGTTGTAGAGGGTGCCCATCGAGAGCACCACGAGCGGCAGTCCGTCCGCGGCGGCGTCCCAGGTCTGCTGCAGGTACTCCCGGGACAGGCAGGCCCCGACGAACGTCGTCCCCTCGCCGAAGGTCTCGCCGGCCGGCTGGAACTCCCGGGGCGCGTACACCAGGTTCCGCTCTGCACGCCAGTCCACCAGCAGGCCGGGCTCCACGTCCAGGCCGTGGCCGGCCGCGAACTTGGCCGCGCGGGCGAGGAGTTCGAGCACGGCCGGGTGGTCGCGGCCCACCTTGGAGAACTCCGCGATCGCGGCGATCTGCGAGTAGTGGTCGTTGGACGCCATCGACGGGGTGGACTGCACGGCGGGGCGGTTCCACAGCATGCCCAGCGACCTCCCGGCCGCAGAGACGATCATGTCGTAGAAGACCAGGTCGGGGACGTCGTCGGCGAACAGCTCGCGGGCGAGCGCCACCATGTTCTCGCTCTCCTGCAGGAACAGCACCGCCGACCAGGCCAGCAGGTCCGGGTCGAGATCCTTCAGCTGCCCCGGGCCGAGGACCTGCGTCAGCAGCGAATCGTGGACCAGCGCGGTGGCGCCCGTCGCCCGCACGGCGGGTGCGAACGCCTGTGTGGTCAGGAAGCTGACGCGGTGTCCGCGCCGCACCAGTTCCTCGGTGACCGCCAGCTCGGGCCGCATGTGCCCGTGCGCCGGGATGCCGAGGACGAGAATGTGGCCGGCCATGAGTTCACCGCTCCCCTCGGGACAGGACCGGTACGGCACCGGCCCCGCGGACGTTGCGGATGGGACGCATCCGGGGCTCGCCGGCCAGCGCCAGCCGGGGCATGCGCGCGAACAGGTGCCGCAGGGCGAGCTCGGTCTCCAGCCGGGCCAGCCCCGCCCCCAGGCAGTAGTGGATCCCGGCCGAGAAGGCCAGGTGGTCGCGCTTGTTGGCGCGGTGCAGGTCGAAGCGGTGCGGCTGCTCGAACACCGCGGGGTCCCGGTTGGCGGCGGCGACCACGACCACCAGCATCGCCCCGGCGGGCAGCGACACGCCGCCGAGCGTGACCGGTTCGAGCGCGATCCGTCCCAGCATCTGCACCGGCGCGTCGTAGCGGAGGAACTCCTCGACGGCCTCGCCGGCGAGCGCGGGGTCGTCCAGCAGCAGTTGCTTCTGTCCGGGATGGCGTAACAGCGCGACGGCCGCCCCGGAGATCGCGTTGACCGTGGTCTCGAAGCCGGCGAGCAGCAGGATCCCGACGAGCGCGACGAGGGTACGGCCGTCCAGCGGCTCGCCGTCGACCTCGCCGGCCACCAGCCGGCTGACCATGTCCTCGCCGGGGTCCCGGCGTCGCTCGTCCACGAGGGCGCTCAGGAACCGCGTCATCTCCGCCAGGGCGCGCCGTACCTCCCGGCGCTCGCCCAGGGTGCGGATGCCGTCCAGGGTGTTGGCCAGGACCTGGCCCCACCGCACGAAGGCCGTACGGTCGGCGTCGGGCAGGGCGAACAGGTCGCAGATCACCTCGATGGGGATCCGGCGCGCGAAGTCCGCCACGAGATCGAAGCGCGTACGCCCCTCGACCCGGTCGAGTACGCGGTCCACCACTCTCTCGACGTCCCGCGTCATGTCCTGCATCGCCCGCGGAGTGAACAGCGGGCTCGCCAGGCGCCGCAGTCCGGTGTGCTCGGGCGGGTTGAGCACCAGCATCGACTCGTCGAGCGGATGGACGTACCGCGCCTCCTCCCCGGACACGACCTGCCAGGGGATGCCGCCCGGCCGCTCCGGCGCGGGTTTCACGCCCAGCTTCGGGTCGCGCAGGGCGGCCCGGCTGATCGCGTGGTCCGTGGTGATGTGCATCCCGAGCGGATGTCTGACCATCGCGCCCCGGGCCCGGATCCGCTCGTACTGCGGATAGGGGTCGTCCAGCGCTCGGCGCCCCAGGACCTGCATCACCGGGTCCCCGGACATCGCGAGCGCGCGCACCACGGATCGCGTGGTGAGTGAGACGGCCCCTGCCCGGATTTCGCTGCCCAGCCGCTCCGTACTGATCCTCATGGTCTCTCCGCATCCGCGGCGCACGGACGGTCCGCCCGCATCCTCAGGGGAGGCACGCTACGAAGCCCCGTATGCGAGGTCGAGAGCCCTGCCGCCGAACCTCCTCGAAACCCTGTATTTCCCTAGGAGTCGACAGGCCCCGCGGGGCCTGTGCCTGTGACGGCACCCATAGGACGCAGATCACGTCCTACCGCGCATCGTAGAGCCGCACCCTCCCGAACAGCATATAAAGCCCCCAAAGCCATGAATAACGGACATAACTCCGAAGTGGGTTAGTACGTCACATCATTGCGCTCCGGCCCGCCCCCCGCTAACCATTGCTGTCGTTGCTGGAAGCCACGAAACGGGCCGGACGGAGACACACCACTCCCGCCCCGGCCCGGCCCACAGCGCGGGGCCCCGCCCCTCCGACGACGACCCCCACTGGAGAGTTCCTTCCACATGATCACCAACACCGCCTTCACCACCCGCCTGCGCACCCTCGCCCTCACCGGCATCACCGCCACCGGCATCGCGGCCGCCGCCGTCACCCTGATGCCCACCAACGCGCACGCCGCCGACATGACGAAGGCACCCACCCGGGCGGTCACGTCCACCTCCGGCAACCACGGCACCACCGGCAACCTCGACGGCTGGATCAAGCAGGCCCTCGGCATCATGAAGGCCAAGGGCATCCCGGGCAGCTACGACGGCCTCAAGCGCAACATCATGCGCGAGTCCGGCGGCAACCCCTCCGCCCAGAACAACTGGGACGTGAACGCGCAGAAGGGCACCCCCTCCAAGGGTCTGCTCCAGGTCATCGACCCCACCTTCAACGCCTACCACGTCTCCGGCACCGCCCAGAGCGTCACGGACCCGGTCGCCAACATCACCGCGGCCGCCAACTACGCCGCCCACCGCTACGGCTCCATCGACAACGTCAACTCCGCGTACTGAGCCCGGAGCCGGACCAGCGCAAGGCCGGTGCGAGCAGCGACAACCGCTGCCCGCACCGGCCTTCGCGTGCACGCCTCCGCGGGAGAGACCCGGCCGACGGGCGGGAAGACACCTCCCGGAGGGGACCCTCGGACCCCCGGAACACGCCCGCAGGCCGAGAATCGTCCGTCCTGGTGAGACAACACGCCGGACCAAAAGCACACAATCCGATATTCCCGCAGGTCACGGACCATCAGAAAAGTCCCGGAAACGGCAACTCGGATGGCGCACCGAAGCCGCGACGGGCCACCCGTTCGCCGCTCGCCCCGTCACGCACGGCCCCGTGCGGGACTTAGCGTTTTCCCGTACGCGACGCATACGGCGACGGCCGCGGCGAGAAGGGAAGGCGCATGTCTGCGTCCGGTTGGTCCGAGCCTGCCGAGGAGGAGGAACGGCGGCGTCAGCGCACCCCGTGGGGCGTGATGGCGCTTGTTCTGCTGACCGGGCTGGCACTCATCCGCAATGGTTCCGGAGATTTCGACGCCGGTCCGCCGCAGCCCGCCTCGGCAGCCGCCCCGGACACCCGTACCGGCACCGGCACGGGTGCCCCGGCCGCGCATGCGCCGTCGCTTGCGTTCTCCGGGGCGGACCGCGTGCGGATCCCCTCGATCCGGGTGGACGCGCCGGTGATGCCGGTCGGCCTGGACGCCGACGGCTGGATCGGCGCGCCCCCGTCCGAGGACGCCGGCCTCGCGGGCTGGTTCACCGGTGCCGTCTCCCCCGGCGAGAAGGGCACGTCCGTCATCGTCGGACACGTCGACAACCGGCGGGGCCCCGCCGTGTTCTACGGACTCGGAACCCTGCGGAAGGGAAACCGGATCGACGTCCTGCGCAAGGACGGAAGGACCGCGGTGTTCGAGGTCTACGGCACCGAGGTGTTCTCGAAGGCCCATTTCCCCGGTGACCGGGTGTACGGCTCGAAGGGCACCGCGGAACTGCGGCTCATCACCTGCGGCGGCGGTTTCTCGAAGCAGCACGGTTACGACGGGAACCTCGTCGTCTTCGCCCGCCTGGTCGCGGTGGACTGACCTCCGCCACGGCCGGGCCGGCGAATCCCCGGGAACGCGCCGTTCGCCCCTCACACGCGTCTGGGCGGCACGGTCAGGTGATATCCGGAGTCGAGGAGATGGGGCAGCCATTCCCGGATGGCGCGGACGGTCTGCGACCGGTCGCCCCCGGCGTCGTGGGAGAGCACCACGACACCGGGAGCGGCGCCGCTCTCCACCCGGTCGACGATGGTGGAGACGCCCGGCGTCGTCCAGTCCGTGGTGTCCACGGTCCAGGCCATCGGCTCCATGCCCATCGCGGCGCCGAGCTGGAACGCGGCCCGGTTCCAGGCGCCGTAGGGGGCACGGAACCACTGGGGGCGCTCGCCGTAGCTGTCCTCGATGGCGTCGCTGGTGCTCACCATCTCGTCGCGGATCTCCTTGCGCCTGAGGGAGGTCAGCAGCGGATGGGTCCAGGTGTGGTTGCCGACGACATGGCCCTCCTCGGCCATCCGGGCCACCAACTCCTTGTTCCGGACGACGCACTCGCCGCACAGGAAGAACATGGCCCGCACGTCGTACTTGGCGAGGGTGTCCAGGATGTGCGGGGTGTATTCCGGATTGGGTCCGTCGTCGAAGGTCAGCATCATGCGCCGGCCACGCCCGGAGATCCGCAGGAAAGGCTCGGTGCGGACCTTCAGCCGGCGCGGTGCGGCGCGCGGCGGGCCGTCGCCGGTGAGCGGCTGGAGCCGGAAGGCGGAGGACTTGGGCGCCTGACGGGCCTGCGGGCCGGGGGCGGCGACCGGCGGGGCGCTCTCCTCGTCGCCGCCCGCGAGGACGGCCCCGGCGGCACCCGCGGCCCCCAGCGCCGCCCCGGCGAGGAGCATCCGACGCCGCGTGAGCAACTGATCCTTCTGCATGACTCATCAGTCGCCCCACCGGCCTCCGGCGCACCCCAACGACACTGGTGCGGCGGCGGGAAAGCACCCGGTCGGCCGAGCACGGGAGCTGCTGTGGCCCCTCGCGTAAACGTCTGATAAGCAATCAGTCCACAGCAACTGCCATGACACACACGGGGGGCGAGCCGAGTTGGCCGCGCACGGGGGAACGACCGCGGGACGTACCGGGGGAACGAACGGGGCGTCGGACCGGGGAGCACGCGGGGCCTTGGCCGTGGTGCTGCTGGCCGTCGCGCAGATCCTGGTCGTCTTCGACACCACGGTCTTCGCGGTGGGGCTGCCGCTGATCCAGCACGACCGGGAGCTGTCCTTCTCCGGGCTGACCTGGCTGCTGTCCGCGTACAGCGTGTGCTTCGCCGCGCTGCCGGTGCTCGCGGGGGCGCTCGGCCGGGCGTTCGGGCACCGGCGGGTGCTGATGGGCGGGTTCGCGCTGTCGAGCCTCGCCGCGGCGGCGCCCGCACTGTCGTCCGACGCCTCGGTGCTGCTCGCCGCCCGGGCGGTGCAGGGTGTCGCGGCGGCGGTGATCACGGCGGGCGCGCTCGCGCTGATCGACGCCACGCATCCCGCGGGCCGCAGCCGGGACCGGGCGCTGAACGTGCATTTCGCTGTCGTCGCCTGCGCCACCCCGGCCGTCCTGCTGCCGTGCACCCTGCTGCTGGACACCGTCGACACGGAGAACACGGTCTTCTGGGTCCAGGCCGTGGCAGGGCTGGTGCTGCTGGCGCTGACCCCGGTGGCGCTGGCCGAGACGCCGCCCGTGCCGGCCGCCCGGGCCCGGCTGTCCGGTGCCGCGCTGGCCGTCGTGCCGCTGGGCTTCCTGGCCTGGTTCGCGGACTGGCTCGGCGACCGGAGCGTGTCCGTGACGACGGTCGTCGTCATCGCCGTGGGCGCCGCGGTGCTGCCCTCCGTGCTGGGCCTCGCGTGGCGCGGCGGGCGGATGCCGGCCCTGCTGTCCCGGGACCGGGCCGCGTTCGGTGCCTACACCGTGGTAGCGCTGCTGGCGGCGGGCCTGGCCGGGGTCGTGCTCGTCCTCACCTTCGTCCTCCAACTGCTCGGCGGTCTCTCCCCGATGCAGGTCGGCTGGGCGCTGCTGCCCGCGGTGGCCGGGGTGGTCGCGGGCTGCGCGGTCCTGCCCCGCCTGGCCGCCCGCGCCGGTCTCGCGGGCACGGTGGCCGGGGCCTGCGTGGTGGCGGCCGGCGGGTTCGTGCTGCTGAGTCTGCCGGGCGCGGGCTACGGCTTCGGCGCGGTGCAGCTGCCGCTGCTGCTGATCGCCTTCGGCTGCGGTGTCCTCGCTTTGCCGGCCGGCTTCGCCCGGTCGGGCAGCGGTGCGCTCCCCCAGCTCCTGAACTCCGCCCGGCAGTTCGGCGCCGGTCTGGGCACGTCCCTGTTCGTCGGCGTCATGACGGTCACCGAGCAGCACACGAGCACCACCGCGCTCCACGGTCCGGCGCAGTACAAGGCCGTCCTCGCGACCGAGGTCCGGCACTGCTTCGACCTCGGTACGGCGCTGTGTCTGGCCGCCGCGCTGGTCGCGCTGCTGGCCCTGCCCTTGCGCACCACCCGGACGACGGGCCCGGAGCCGGGCCTCAGCGGCGGCGCACCAGCGGGAACGGCAGGGTCTCCCGGATCGTCAGCCCCGTGAGGAACATGACGAGCCGGTCGACACCGAGGCCGAGGCCGCCCGTCGGCGGCATCGCGTACTCCAGGGCCTCCAGGAAGTCCTCGTCCAGCTCCATCGCCTCCGGATCGCCGCCGGCCGCCCGCAGCGACTGCTCGGTGAGCCGCCGGCGCTGCTCGACAGGGTCGGTCAACTCCGAGTAGGCGGTACCCAGTTCGGTGCCGAAGGCGACGAGGTCCCAGCGCTCGGCGAGCCGCGGGTCGCCACGGTGCCGGCGGGTCAGCGGGGAGACCTCGGTCGGGAAGTCCTTGTAGAAGGTGGGCAGCCGGGTGTGTTCCTCGACGAGCCGCTCGTACATCTCCAGCACGACGTCGGCGGGGGTGTCGTCGGCGGTGTACGGCACCCCGCTGCGGTCGCACAGCCGGTGCAGCCGCAGCAGCTCGGTGCCGGGACCGATCTCCTCGCCCAGCGCCTCGGAGAGCGCCCCGTACACGGTCTTGACCGGCCAGACGCCGGAGATGTCGTACTCCCGGCCGTCCTTGCGGGCCACCGGGGAGCCGAGGGCGGCGCTCGCCGCGCTCTGGATCAGCTCGCGGGTGAGGTCGAGCATCACGGTGTAGTCGGCGTGCGCCTGGTAGGCCTCCAGCATCGTGAACTCGGGGTTGTGTTTGTGCGAGACGCCCTCGTTGCGGAAGGTGCGGCCCAGTTCGAAGACCTTCTCCAGGCCGCCGACGCACAGCCGTTTCAGATACAGCTCGGGGGCGATGCGCAGGTAGAGGTCGAGGTCGTAGGCGTTGATGTGCGTGGTGAAGGGGCGGGCGTTGGCGCCGCCGTGGATCTGCTGGAGCATCGGCGTCTCGACCTCGACGTAGCCGCGGTCCAGCAGGCCCTGGCGCAGCGCCTGCACGGCGGCGGAGCGCACCCTGAGCACCGTGCGGGCGGCGGGGCTGGTGGCGAGGTCGAGATAGCGGCGGCGGACCTTGGCCTCGGGGTCGGCGAGGCCGCGGCGTTTGTCGGGCAGCGGGCGCAGGCACTTGCCGGTGAGCTGCCAGGAGGTGACGAAGACGGTGGGCTCGCCCTTGTCGCTGCGGCCGGCCCGGCCGGTGACGGTGACGTGGTCGCCGATGTCGGTGTCGGCGGTGAAACGGTCCAGCTCGGGGCCCGCCGCACTGCGGGTGAGGGCGATCTGGTGGTCGCCGGTCCAGTCGCGCAGCACCGCGAAGACGATGCCGCCGAAGTCGCGGACCAGCATGATCCGGCCGGCGACGGTGACGTCCAGGCCCTCGGGGACGTCGGCGAGGGCATGGGTGGGGGCCGGGACGCCGACCGGGTAGGGATCGGTGCCGGCGGCGCGCAGCCGGTCGAGGGTGCGATGGCGGACGCGGACCTGTTCGGGCAGGCCCGCGCCCGCGGCCAGGGCCCCGGCGCGGTCCCCTTCGTCGAGGCCGAGCACCGTCAGGGGCGGCAGCCCCGCGGTGGTGGCGGGCCGCTGCCCGGCCCTCGGGTGCCCTTTCCCCCAGAGTTTGCGCAGCGACGGTACGGAGACGAACCCCTCGGCGATGCCGGAGGCGAGGCCGATGCGGGCGAGGGCGGCGGTGTCGCCGTAGCAGATGAAGCGCGGGTACCACTCGGGGTGGTACTTGGCGTTGGAGCGGTACAGGGCCTCCAGCTGCCACCAGCGGGAGAAGAACAGCAGCAGGCGGCGCCAGAGCCGCAGGACGGGTCCGGCGCCGATGCGGGCGCCCTCCTCGAAGACGGAGCGGAAGACGGCGAAGTTCAGCGAGATCCGGTGGACACCGAGCTTGGGGGCGGCGGCGCACAGTTCGGCGACCATGAACTCCATGACCCCGTTGGGGGCGGCGCGGTCGCGGCGCATCAGGTCCAGGGAGATGCCGTCGCGTCCCCAGGGCACGAAGGAGAGCAGGGCGAGGAGCCGGCCGTCCTCGCACAGGGCCTCCACGAGCAGGCAGTCGCCGTCGGCGGGGTCGCCGAGCCGGTCCAGGGCCATCGAGAAGCCGCGTTCGGTCTCGGTGTCGCGCCAGGCGTCGGCCTTGTCGACGACCTCCTCCATCTCCCGCTCGCCGAGGCTGGAGTGGCGCCGGATGCGGCAGGTCGCGCCGGTGCGGGCGACGCGGTGCGCGGCCTGCCGGGTGACCCGCATGTCGCGGCCGTCCAGGTCGAAGGAGGAGACCTGCACGATCGCCTCGTCGCCGAGCTGGAGGGCGCCGAGCCCGGCGCGGGCGTAGGCGCGGGCGCCGTCCTCGGAGGCGCCCATCACGGCGGGCGCCCAGGCGTAGCGGCGGGCCAGGTCGAGCCAGGCGGCGATGGCGTGCGGCCAGGCCTCCATGTCGCCGACGGGGTCGCCGCTGGCCAGGCACACCCCGGCCTCGACCCGGTAGGTGACGGCGGCCTTGCCGCTGGTGGAGAAGACAACGGCCTTGTCCCGGCGGGTGGCGAAGTAGCCGAGGGAGTCCCGCTCGCCGTAGAGCGCGAGGAGGGCCCGGATGCGGGCCTCCTCGTCGTCGTGCAGGGCGGCCTCCAGGCGCTGGGAGCGGAACAGCGCGGCGGCGGCGTTGAGCAGGGCGAGGGCGCCGAGCAGGCCGAGCACGAAGCTGACCTGGCGGGGCGGGCGGCCGGTGAAGGTGCCCTCGGAGACCAGCCCGCCGCACACCCGGTCGGCCGCCCAGGCCAGGTGCTCGCTCGCCGGGAGCGTGCCCGGGAAGAGCAGGACGAGGCCCCAGCCGAGCAGGGTCGCGACGACGAGGCCCGCCACGAGCACGCCGAGGGCCCGGCGTACGGCGGCGCGGCGGGAGGCGGCGTAGAACTCGCTGCGGGCCACGACGAGCAGGACCAGCAGCAGGGCGGACACCACCAGCGACAGCAGTGCGTCGGTGTACATGCCGACGCCCACGGCGAGCGCGTCGGTGAGGATGAGCAGGCCGAGGTAGACGACGACCAGCCACCAGGCGACCTTCTTGCGGGCGGCGGTGGCGCCGGCCAGCAGGAAGAGGAAGACGGCGTAGGCGAGGTTGGCGCTGATGGGCACCAGGAGCACTTCGAGGGCCTCGGCGACCGGGCGGAACAGGCGCCGCAGGGGCTCGATGAGCGCCAGCAGGGCGCACAGCAGGCCGACGGCGCCGAAGAGGGTCGCGAAGGCCTCGGGCACCCAGCCGAGGCGCCCGCCTGCGGGCGGGCGTACCGGCGCCGTGGGGTCCCTCTGTGCGGCGGGCTGCGCGCTCGCGGTCATGGTTCCGACTGTAGGAAGGGCCGGGGCGGACCGCCCGTCGAGAGCGCGCCCGAGTCCGGGCGGGAAGGACCGGTTCCGATAGCCTCGGACCGTGACGGAACAGCAGGGGCAGCACTCGCATTCGCATGCGCACCAGTTCGAGCGTGGCACGGACGGGCCCAAGGTCATCGTGGTCGGCGTCGACGGCTCCGACTCCTCGATGCGCGCCGCCTCGTACGCGGGCGGGCTCGCCCGGCGTCAGCACGCGCTGCTGGCCGTGGTGTACGTGCAGCCGGTGCTCGCGGCCGGGGCGGCGCTGGGGGCGCCGGTGGCGGAGACGACGGACGAGATCGCCGAGGACCTGGTGACGCAGATCCGGGAGGCGGCGGAGCGGGTCAAGGGGATATTCGAGGTGCGCTGGGAGTTCCACACCTTCCGCGGCGACCCCTACACCGGCCTGGTGAAGGCGGCCGACGAGCTGAAGGCGGACGCCGTGGTCGTCGGCGCCTCGGAACAGGCCGGACACCGGATCATCGGCTCGGTGGCGGTACGCCTGGTCAAGTCCGGCCGCTGGCCGGTGACGGTCGTCCCGTAGACCACGCCGAACACCGACGAGAAGCATCCCTGTGCAGCCGGCGGCTCCTGTGGGACGGTGCCGGGCCGGGGACACGCGCAGGGGCCGCATGGCCGGCTGGCGCGAACACGCGGGGTGGGCGACCGGGCGGCCCCCCGCCGTCCCCCGACCGGGCGGACAGCGCGGGGCGGACCGGGGGACGGGGTCCGGCGACACCCGTGGCCGGCCGACCGGGCGGCCGCTGCCACCGTCCCCCCGGACAGGCCGGTCCAGGCGCACACGGGTGAGTCCCGGCGAACCGGGAACACGGGGCACGCAGGGGGGCGGATGGGATCCGACGGTGGCGCGGCCGGGAGGCGATCGGGCAAGCCACCGCCGCCCTCCCCACACACGGGCCGGCAAGGCGAAGCACACACGAGCGAGCCCCGCCCGGCCGAAGGCGAAGAGCACACCAGCGGCCCCACGGCCTGGAAACAATCAGGCAAGCCACCGCCACCCTCCCCGCACACGGGCCGGCAAGGCGAAGCGCACGCGGGTGAGTCCCGGTGGGGTGCTGTCCGCCGCCGCACGGCGCAGTCGTGGGTCCGTCCCGCCGGGCGGGGTCGTGCGTGGCGTCTTCCGTACGGGTCGTGGCTGAGTCATCATGATCCGCCGTCAGCCGTTTGCCGTCGGCGAAGAGGTGAGGCTCATGGACAGGCTCCGCGCGGGTGAAGGAATTCTCCGCCGCAAACCCATCGAGCACATCGAGGACACGGAGGTCCGCGAGGGCCCGCGGCTGGACCGGTCGCTGGGCCTGTGGCAGCTCACCGCCATCGGCGTGGGCGGCATCATCGGCGCCGGCATCTTCACCCTGGCCGGCACGGTGGCCAACGGCACGGCCGGCCCCGCGGTGCTGGTGTCGTTCCTGATCGCCGGTGCGGCCAGCGCGTGCGCGGCGCTGTCGTACGCCGAGTTCGCCGGGCTGATCCCGAAGGCGGGCTCGGCGTACACCTACGGCTACGCGGTGCTCGGCGAGTTCGCGGGCTGGTTCATCGGCTGGGACCTGCTGCTGGAGTACACCGCGATCGTGGCGGTCGTGGCGATCGGCATCTCGGGCTATTTCAGCTTCCTGGTCGGGGAGACGGGCGCGCACCTGCCGCACTGGATGCTGGGCGCGCCCGGCACCGGGGACGGGCACCGGGTCGACCTGTTCGCCGCGATCCTGTGCCTGCTGATCGCCTGGCTGCTGAACCTGGGCATCCGCAGCGCGGCCCGCTTCGAGACCCTCGTGGTCGGGCTGAAGGTACTGGTGGTGCTGTTGGTGATCGGGGTGGGCCTCTTCCACATCGACACCGCGAACTACCACCCGTTCTTCCCGTACGGCATCGGCGGCGCCTTCACCGGCGCGGCCACGGTGTTCTTCGCGGTGTTCGGCTACGACGCCATGTCGACGGCGGCCGAGGAGTCGCAGGACGCGCAGCGGCACATGCCGAAGGCGATCCTCTACTCGCTGGCGATCTCGATGGTGCTGTACGTGGCGGCCTGCCTGGTGCTGACCGGCATGCAGAACTACCGGCACATCAACAAGGAGAGCGGCTTCGCGACCGCGTTCAAGTCGGTGGGTCTGGACCGGCTGGCGGACGTGATCGCGGTGGGCGCCATCATCGGCATCCTCACCGTGATGTTCACGTTCATGCTGGGCGTGACCCGGGTCTGGTTCTCCATGTCCCGCGACGGGCTGCTGCCGAAGTGGTTCGCCAAGACCCACCCGACCCGGCATGTGCCGACCCGGGTGACCTGGATCGTCGGGGCGGGCTCGGCGGCCATCGCCGGGTTCGTGCCGATCGGCTCGGCGGCCGAACTGACCAACATCGGCATCCTGCTGGCGTTCGTGGTCGTGTGCGCGGCCGTGATCGTGCTGCGCTACCGTCAGCCGGAGCTGCCGCGCACCTTCCGCACCCCGGGGATGCCGGTGGTGCCCGCGCTGGGCGTGCTCTTCTCGATCTGGCTGATCACGTATCTGCAGTGGGAGACCTGGGTGCGGTTCGCGGTGTGGTTCGTGATCGGGTGCGTCGTCTACTTCGGCTACTCCTACAAGCGCTCGGCGCTGGCCGGGCAGCCGTCCGCCGGGGGATCGGCGCGCTGATCACTTCCCCATGGCCAGGCCGTCCTGGTCGGCGCCTCGGCTGAGCACCACCTCCCGGATGCGGTCGCGCACCGCCTCCAGCCGGGCGCCGTGGGCGATGGCCCGGTTCACGTCGAGCACGCGCCCGGAGTCGAGGTCGTACCACTGCGGCAGGAACTCGGCTCTGGTGACGCGCCAGCGACCGCCCGGCGCGGCGGGCGGGGCGAAGGTGAACCGGCCGAGGGTGGAGGCGTTGCCGCGCGGGCTCGTGATCCCCCGGCGGTCGGCCACCTCGCCGGCGATCTGTTCGCCGAGGCCGTAGACCACCCAGGTGCCGTTGACCTTCTCGTAGGCCTGCGGGTCGTGGGGGTGGGTGCCGAGGATCAGGTCGATGTCCGGGCGGCCGGCGGTGGCGGAGGCGGTGAGCCGCCGGGCGAGGGCGCGCTGCTGCTCGCTCGGTTCGCGCTGCCACTCGGTGCCCCAGTGCACCGAGACCACGACCACGTCGGCGCCGGCCCGCCGGGCGGCGCGGGCGTCGGCGATCACCCGCCGCTCGTCGATCACGTCGACCGCCCAGGGCTTGCCGGCCGGCAGCGGGCGGCCGCCGGTGCCGACGGTGTACGAGAGGTGCGCGACCCTGGCCGGTCCGGCCCTGAGGATCGTGACCGAGCGGGCCTCGGCCGCGCTGCGGGCGGTGCCGGTGTGTTTCAGCCCGGCCTCGTCCATGGCGTCCAGGGTGCGCCGGACGCCGGCGGCACCGTCGTCCAGAGCGTGGCTGGAGGCGGTGGCGCAGCCGGTGTAGCCCGCGTCGGCGAGGCTTCGGGCGATCTGCGGCGGCGACGTGAAGACGGGGTAGCCGGAGTAGTGGCCGTCGGCGCCGAAGGCGGTGTCCATGTGACACAGCGCCAGATCCGCGTGGGAGAGGACGGGTTCGATCTCGGTGAGCATGGGCCCGAAGGAGTAGCCGCGCCCGCCGGCGTAGTAGGCCGCCCGGTCGATGACGGAGGTGTGCGGCAGGACGTCCCCGGAGGCGACGAGCGTGAAGCCGCGGCCGAGGGAACGGACGGCACCGGCCGGGGCGCGGTGCCCGGACTCCTGCCGTACGTGGTTGGCGCCGGCGGCCGCGGCCGTGAGGGCGGCGGTGACGGCCAGGGCCACCAGGTGTCTGCGTCCGAACATCAGCTCACCTCATAAAATCGTATTTACTGACTATCCATCACCTTCACATGGGTACGGAGTCGGCTCCGCGGATAAACGGACCGAGCGCCTCCTTAGCCCGTCCGGTTCCCCTCGAAGGCCGCTCGTGCGACCGTTCGCCGACGCGATCGACCGCCCGTCGCACGGTCGCGCCCGCCCCCTGTCCCCCGGCCGCGCGCCGCGCTGCCATACGGCCATGACGGCCGCATCCCCGCTCACCCACCGGCCGGCCGCACCGGCCCGTGGGACGACGACCGCCGAACACGAACTGGCCGCGCTCCAGCGCGAGCACGGCGGGCCCCTGTTCGCCCTTCTGCTCCGGCTCTGCGACGGGGACCGCCAGCGCGCCGAGGACCTCGCCCAGGAGACCCTGGTGCGCGCCTGGCAGCATCCGGAGGCCCTGCACGCCGACGACTTCGACTCGGTACGGCCCTGGCTGCTGACCGTCGCCCGGCGGCTCGCGATCGACGCCCGGCGGGCCAGGCGGGCACGGCCCCCCGAGGCCGGCGGCGACATCCCGGAGAGCGCCCGGGTGAGCGCCGATCACGCCGAACGGGCCGCGCAGATGCTCGACGTGCGCGAGGCTGTGAAGACACTCACGCCGGAGCACCGTGACGTCCTTGTACTGGTGTATTTCCTCGGGGCCAGTGTGGCGGAAGCGGCGCAGACCCTGGGCGTACCACCCGGTACCGTGAAATCTCGCGCGTTCTACGCGCTGCGTGCGCTGCGCCGGGTCCTGCCGGGTTACTCGGCCGGCCTGCTCTGAAACCGGAGGCCGGGTCAAACCTCGGCAAAGCGCCTTGCTGAGGCCCCCGTCTGGGCAATGGGCTGTCCTCATCCGCGTTTCCGGGCGGGCCGGGGCCTTCGTCCCGACGGAGCCGGGCCACGCGCACGCACCGGAGGAAGGGCGGGAAGGGATGCTGCACAGAGGACACGAGAGCACGGACGGCACCGACGGCGGTGAACTGGCCGTCCCCATGGCCTGGTTGTACGCCGAGTACATCGCCGACGAGCTGCTGCGCACCGGCGACCTCATGCCGCCGACGTCCTTCGAGTTCCGGGCCGGCCGGGACGCGCTGGCGCTGACCGTCTTCCTCTCCGACACCGACGGGGAGCTGTCCGGCATCCGCGTGATCTCCCAGCTGGAGACCTGGCTGTCGCTGACGGCGTACGACCAGCAGTGGCAGGAGTGGGTGCGCACCCGCATGGCCGAGCTGACCGTGCAGGCCAGGGCGGCCGGCACCCGCTCGCCCGACCTCGCCCTCGCGGCCCAGGCCTGGCGCTGGCTGGAGGAGACCGAGCTGCTCGCACCGGACCTGGACGCGGTGCCGGGCGGCCCGGGGGTGCTCGGCGAGGACGACGGACCGAAGGTGTGGACCGCGGCCTGGCGGCTCGGGCTGCCGCTCGGGCACCTGGCGATCCATCTGTTCTGACTTTTTTGGAAAACGGACCAATCCGGGGACCCGGCCGCTCCGAATCTCCTGTCCGGGATTCTGCGGGTGGCTTGAGTGATTCGGCTGTCGGCTGCGTACGGGTGGGAGCAACAAGGAGTAACCCCACCCGCACCCATCGGCACGAGGATTCGGCATGAGGTCCCAGGAAAGGCATCGCGACGTCGGCGCGTACGCGCTCGGCGTGCTGAACGAGGCGGACGCCTTCCGCTTCGAGGACCACCTCATGGAGTGCCCTCAGTGCGCGGCACAGGTGACCGAATTCGGCCCTGCCGCACGGCAGTTGATGCTGTACCGCCGGGCGACACCGCGCTTTGTGCACCCCATGACGCAGCCCGGACCCCGGCTGCTGGAGCGGCTGCTCGGCGAGGTCGTACGCCGGCGGCAGGCACGCCGCCGCCGTTTCCTGTACGGCCTGGCCGCCTCGGTGGTGCTGGCCGCGGCCGGTTCCGGGCTCGTGGCCTTCACCGGCCAGGACGAGCCGGCCGCCCACGTCACCGAGGCGACCGATCCGCACACCGGGGTGTGGGCCGAGGTCACGGCCGACGACGGGGACTCCGGCAGCCGGCTGCTGCTGAAGGTCAAGGACCGCACCGGCCCGCACACCTGCCGGTTCGTGATCGTCGGCCGGGACGGCTCCGAACAGGTCGCCGGCACCTGGACCCAGTCCGGCCGGGCCGCCGGCACCTTCACGGCGCTCGGGGCCTCACCGCTGCACCCGGACCAGATCGCCCGCTACGACGTCCGCACCACCGACGGCCGGCCCCTGGTGAGCCTCAAGGCACCGCAGGACTGAGGCACTTCGGGACCGGGGCGCCGCGGGGCTCACTTCAGCAACCGGGACAGCCTGCGGTCCGCCAGCGGCTTGCCGCCCGTCTGGCAGGTCGGGCAGTACTGGAGCGAGGAGTCGCTGAAGGACACCTCGCGGATGATGTCCCCGCACACCGGGCAGGGCTCGCCGGTGCGGCCGTGGACGCGCAGCCCGCTCTTCTTCTCGGCCTTCAGCCGCCCGGCGGCAAGACCCCGGGACCGCTCGACCGCCTCGGTCAGCGTGGTGCGCAGCGCCTCGTAGAGGTGCCGGGTCTCCGCCGGGGTGAGGGAGGAGGCGAGCTTGAACGGGGACATCTTCGCGGCGTGCAGGATCTCGTCGCTGTAGGCGTTGCCGACGCCGGCGATCAGGGACTGGTCGCGCAGGGCGCCCTTCAGCTGCCGCCGTTCACCCGTGAGCAGGGCGGCGAAACGCTGCTCGTCGAAGTCGTCGGCGAGTGGATCCGGGCCGAGCCGGGCGATGCCCTCGACCTCGTGCGGGTCGCGCACGACGTACACCGCGAGGCGCTTTTGGGTGCCGGCCTCGGTGAGGTCGAAGCCCTCGCCGGTCTCCAGCGCGACGCGCAGCGCGAGCGGGCCCTTGCCCGGCTTGGGCGGGCCGTCCGGCAGCCGGTCCTTCCACTGGAGCCAGCCCGCGCGGGCCAGATGGGTGACGAGGTGCAGGCCGGAGTCCCCCGCGATGTCGAGGAACTTCCCGTGCCGGTGCACGCCGGTGATCCGGCTCCCCTCGAACGCGCCGGCCGGCGGGTCGTACGTCTTCAGCACACTCACGGCGACGGGCAGCACCCGCACGACCTCACGACCGACCAGGCGCTCGGAAAGGAGGTCCCTGAGCGCTTCCACTTCGGGAAGTTCCGGCATACGTCCAGAGTGCCATCCGGGGCCGGTGGGGTCAGGGGGTGCCGTTCGGCTGAGGCCGGCCGTGACGAGCGGTGCCTGCCGGCTGACCCGGGCGGGGTCATGGGGGAGTCGGCGATCGACGGCAACGAGGCCGGGGTGCCCCCTCCGGGGGGTGCGCACCGGACTCCGCGACGCCGGCATGAGCCGAACGACACCCCCTAGGCGTGCCCGGGCATCCGGAACTCGCACCACACCGCCTTGCCGCCGCCGCGGGCCTCCACGCCCCAGCCGTCGGCGAGCCGGTCCACGAGGAGCAGGCCGCGGCCGCAGACGCTGTCCTCGCCCGCGTCGCGGCGCCGCGGCAGGGCGCTGGAGGAGTCCTCGACCTCGACGCGCAGCCGGTGGTCGCCGCCGTCCAGTGCCCGCAGGGTGACGATCGCGGAGCCCTCGGTGTGCAGCAGGGCGTTGGTGACCAGCTCGTCGGCGGCCAGCTCGATCTCGTCGGCCCGGTCCCGGGCGCCCCAGGCGCGGACCGCGGCACGGACCATGTGCCGTGCCTGGGCCAGGGCCTCCGGGTCGCCGGGGGCGACGTGCTGCTGGAGCCGCCCGCCGGCCCTGGGCGTCTCCGGGACACGGCGGCGCAGCAGGAGCAGCGCCACGTCGTCGTCGCCGCCGCGCTCCTCGGCCAGCTGGATCAGCCGGTCGGCGAGGTCCCGCACGTCGTCCGGGCCCTCGCCGACGAGCCGGGCGAGGCCGCGCATGCCGTCGTCGAGGTCGGCGCCGGGCCGCTCGACGAGGCCGTCGGTGCACAGCAGCAGGGTGTGCCCGGGGTCGAGTTCGAGGGTGGTGACGGGATACTCCAGCCGGCCGAACTCGGCGGACAGGCCGAGCGGCAGCCCGCCCTGGACCGGGGCCCGGCGGCAGTTGCCGTCGCCGTCCCGGATCAGCGGGTCGATGTGCCCGGCACGGACGGCCTGGACGACCCCGGTGGCGAGGTCGGCCTCGGCGTACAGGCAGGTGGCGAAGCGGTCGGTGTCGAGTTCGTGCAGGAAGACGGAGGCGCGGGCCATCACGGTGGCCGGGGTGTGTCCCTCGGCGGCGTAGGCGCGCAGCACGATCCGCAGCTGGCCCATGACGGCCGCCGCGTGCGTGTCGTGCCCCTGGACGTCGCCGATGACCGCGCCGACCCTGCCGCCGGGCAGCGGGATCAGGTCGTACCAGTCGCCGCCGATGTCCCGGCCCACGGTGCCCCCGACGGTGGCGGCACGGTAGCGCACGGCGATGTCGGCGCCGCGCACGCTGGGGATCGTGCGCGGCAGCATGGCCTGCTGGAGGCCCTGGGCGAGGTCCTTCTGCTGTTCGTAGAGCATGGCCCGCTGGAGGCTCTGCGCGATGCTGCTGCCGAGGGCGACCAGGACGGCGCGCTCCTCCGTGGAGAAGCCGCGCCGGTCGTCGTAGAGCAGTCCCATCGCGCCGATGGGGCGGGCCTGGGCGATCAGCGGCAGATAGGCGGCCGAGGTGATGTGCAGGTCGGTGAGGTGCGGCCAGAGGATCGGGTAGCCCTCGGCGAACTCCTCGGGGGACTCGATGAACCGCGGCTGCAGCGTGCGCACGACCTCGCTCATCGGGTACGGCTCGTCGATGCGGTTCACCTGGCCGGCCGGGATGAAACTGCCGACGGGAGCCTCGGCGACGAGCCGTATCCGGCCCGCCTCCACCAGCCCCATCACCATGCTGGCCGCGCCGAGCCGGCGGATGCCGTGGGTGTCCTTGAGGACGTCGATGACGTCCTGGACGGTGCGGGCGTGGGCGAGGGCGGCGGAGACGGCCTGGACGACGCCGGCCTGCTGGCGGAACGCCTCGTCCTGGGCGGCGCGCAGGCTGCGGGCGCCGCTGTCGGCGAGTTCGTCGGTGGCGTCGCGGACGATGCCGATGACCCGGCGCGGGCGGCCGGTGGCGTCGCGGCGGATGTAGCCCTGGGTGCGGGTCCAGCGCGTGGTGCCGTCCCGGCGGCGGATACGGAAGTAGGCGCCGTAGTTCTCGCTGCCGTCCTTGATGGCCCGGGCGACCACCGCGTCCAGCCGGGCGGCCTCCGGCGGCGGCACCCGGACGGCGAGGGACTCGGGGCGCCCGTCGTACTCCTCGGGCAGCAGGTCGAACACCTCGTGGGCCTGGGCGTCCATGTGGAACAGGCCCGTGTCCAGGTCCCAGTCGAACGTCCCCATGCGGTTGAGCGCGAGAATCGGGTCCGGGTGGGCGGGCCGGTCCTCCGGGAGTGACAGGGCACGCGCTCCCCGATCAGCCATGGAGCCACCTTGCCAGCATTTACCGGATTCTTCGACCTGATCGGGAAGCTTTCCGGGACCTGTTCGGGCAGCGGGCGCCACCGCTCAGGCGCCCGGGCCGCCCAGGCCGCCGGGCGGGCCGTCGCCGTACCGCGGGTCGGGGGCGTGGGGCGTGTCCAGGATGAGCCCGAGGGACGGCGACGACGGCGGGCTGACCAGCGTGGGGGCCGGGGCGGTACGGCCCGCCGGCGCGCTGGGGCGGCCGGGCGCGGCCGGGCCGGTGGGCGCCGCGGCGCTCGACAGGGCACTGGGCAGCAGGCTGTACGACGGTACCCCGGCCGTCGCGGTGGCACCGGCGTGGTCGGGGTCGGCCGGGGGCAGCGCGGTGGCCGAGGAGGCCGGGGCGGGGACGACCTGGTCGTGGCGGACGTCGTGGCCGATCCGCCGTTCGATCCAGGTACGGGTGCGGACGTCGACGATCGTGAGGCTGGCGACCGCGCGAGGGGCCGCGGTCACCGCGACGACCTGGTCCGGCCGGTATGCGGGCCAGGCGAGGCCACGGGCGCCGAGACCGCCGCGGCCCGGGGCGGGCGGCCCCAGCGGGTTGCCGCAGGCGCAGCGCGACCGGGGCATGCCCCGGTCGTCCACGAGGACTGCCGTGCCGGCCTGGAGCACGGCCTGGTAGGCGGCGTCCTGCCCGTCGCGGTAGCCGTGGCCGGTGACCCGGGTGTCGGCGCGCAGCAGGACCGGGGCGAGGCCGCGCAGATAGCCGGGGAGGGCCGCCGCGGAGATCCCCTGCGCGTGGGCGAAGGCGCCGGCGCGGTCCCGGTCGGCCCTCAGATAGGCGATCTGCCGTTCGACGTCGCAGCCGGAGACGTGTGCGGCGCCGGCGTAGAGACCGGGGGTCGCCCCGGACAGCGAGCGCACCGCCCGCAGGGGCAGGACGGCCAGCCCGGCGGGCAGCACCGGCTGGGGGATCACGGAGGCGTCCGGTCCGATGACGCCCGCGCCGAGGAAGGCCGAGGCGGTGGGCGTGGCGGAGCCGGCGCTCGCCCCCGGGTCGGCAGCGCCCGCGCCGGGGGACGTGGCCGGGCCGGTGGTGCCCGGGCGGGCCGGCGGGACCGGTTCGGTGACCGTGGAGGCGGTGAAGGGATCGGGCCCCTGGGCGGCGGCGGGCTGGAGGTAGACCTCCACGCCCAGCTGGGCCACCTTGTCGCCCGGGCGGACGCAGCCCGCCACGAGGAGCAGGGCCGAGAGCGCCAGGGCCGTGACGATGGATCCGGTGGGTATCCGCACCGTACACTCCGCATCACTGTGGGTGACTTCGCTCTATTGTCTGCCTTGCACCCGTTTGGCTGGCAACTCGGGGGCGGTCATGATGGAGACGACCCCCGCGGTGTGGCCGCGACGAAGGGCGCGCAGCCGTGAACTGGTTCACCGCTCCCGACTACTGGCTGAGCCGGCTGGTCCTCCAGCGGGCCCTGGCCGGGCTGTACCTGGTCGCCTTCCTGACGGCGGCCCGGCAGTTCCGCGCCCTGCTGGGCGAGCGCGGCATGCTGCCGGTCCCCCGTTTCGTGGCGCGGGCACCCTTCCGGCAGGCGCCCAGTCTGTTCCAACTGCACTACTCCGACCGCTTCTTCGCGGGCTGCGCCTGGACGGGCTGTGCCGTGTCCGCGGCCCTGCTGGCCGGGGCGGACTCCCTGCTGCCGCTCTGGGCCGGGATCCTGCTGTGGCTGGTGCCCTGGGCGCTGTACCTGTCGATCGTCAACGTCGGCCAGACCTGGTACGCGTTCGGCTGGGAGTCGCTGCTGCTGGAGACGGGGTTCCTGGCCGCGTTCCTCGGCAACGGCGCGGTGGCGCCGCCGGCCGTGGTGCTGTTCCTGCTGCGCTGGATCCTGTTCCGGGTGGAGTTCGGCGCCGGGCTGATCAAGATGCGGGGCGACGCCTGCTGGCGGAAGCTGACCTGCCTCTACTACCACCACGAGACCCAGCCGATGCCGGGCCCGCTGAGCTGGTTCTTCCATCACCTGCCGAGGCCCCTGCACCGGGCCGAGGTCGCCGCGAACCACGTCACCCAACTGGTCGTCCCGGTCCTGCTGTTCACCCCGCAGCCGGTCGCCTCGGCCGCCGCCGCGCTGATGATCGTCACCCAGCTGTGGCTGGTGCTGTCCGGCAACTTCTCCTGGCTGAACTGGATCACCATCGTGCTGGCCCTGTCGGCGCTCCGGCTCCCCGGCTCCCCGCCGTCCGTGCCGTCGGCGCCGCTCTGGTACGAGATCCTGGTGCTGGCGCTCGCAGCGCTGCTGCTCTTCCTGAGCTACCACCCGGTGACGAACATGATCTCGCGCCGCCAGGTCATGAACCGCTCCTTCGACCCGCTGCACCTGGTGAACACCTACGGCGCGTTCGGCAGCGTCAGCCGGATCCGCTACGAGGTGGTGGTCGAGGGCACGCTGGACGACGTACCGCGCGAGGACGCGGACTGGCGGGAGTACGAGTTCCGGGGCAAGCCCGGGGACGTGCGGCACTGGCCGCGCCAGTTCGCGCCGTACCATCTGCGGCTGGACTGGCTGATGTGGTTCGCGGCGCTGTCCCCCGCCTATGCGGGCGACTGGTTCGGCGGCCTGGTGGAGCGGCTGCTGGAGAACGACCGCGACACCCTGCGCCTGCTGCGCCGCTCCCCGTTCCCGCCGGACACCCCGCCCCGCTTCGTGCGGGCCCGCCTCTTCCGCTACCGGTACACCTCGTGGCGGGAGATGCGGGAGACGGGCGCGTGCTGGGAGCGGATCTACGTCCGCGCGTATCTGCCGCCGACGCGGCTGGCCGGGGTGGCTCAGAGGTCTCAGAGGTCGTAGACGCGGGTCGCGGTGGTCTCCAGCACGCGGGTGCGCTCGGCGGGGCCGAGCAACCGGGTGGTCGCGTCGAGGACGTCGCGGTACGTCCCGGCCGTCGTGCACACCGGCCAGTCCGAACCGAACATCAGGCGGTCCGGGCCGAAGGCCGCGAGGGCGGTCTCGGCGTACGGGCGCAGGTCGGCCACGGTCCAGGAGGCGGGGTCGGCCTCCGTGACCAGGCCGGAGAGTTTGCCGAACGTGTTGGGCAGTGCGGCCAGCGTGCGCAGGTGCGTGGCCCAGGGTTCGAGGACTCCGGCGGCGACGGGCGGCTTGCCCAGGTGATCGAGGACGAAGGTGAGTTCCGGGACCGACCGGGCGGCCTCGGCGCAGGCCGGGAGCTGGTGGGGCTGGACGACGAGGTCGTAGACGAGTCCGGCGTCCGCGAGCGCGGTCAGGCCCCGCAGTACGTCCGGGCGCAGCAGCCACCGCGGGTCGGGTTCGCCCTGGACCTGGTGCCGGATGCCCTTCAGGCGGGCGCCGCCCGGGAGCCGGCGCAGCCGGGCCAGTTCCTCGGCGATGTCCGGGCGGGTCAGGTCGGTCCAGCCGACGACGCCGGCGATCAGTTCGTGGCCGTCGGCCAGGGCCAGGAACTCGGGGGTCTCCTCGGGCACGGTGACCGTCTGGACGAGCACGGTGCGGGTGACCCCGGCCGCGCGCGCCTGCGGTTCGAGGTCGGCGAGGGCGAAGTCCCGCCGCAGCGGGCTGTGTTCGGGGATCCAGTCCTGGTCCCGTACCGAGAGGTCCCAGACGTGGTGGTGGGCGTCGACGGTCACGGCAGCTCCCAGACGACGGGCAGCCCGGCGGCGGCGCCGCCCCGGGAGTAGTCGTGCACGACGTCGAGCAGTTCGGCCATGCGGGCCTGCCAGGCCACGTTGACGGGCAGCTGCTCCAGTGCGGCGAGCAGCCGGCCGTAGTCCTCGCAGTCGAGCAGATGGAACAGGTCCGTCCCGCTGCGCCAGATGGTCCACGAGGTGGCACCGGCGGCGCGGATGGCGGCGGTGAGTTCCTCCGGGACCTCGCGGTGGGCGGCCTCGTACTCGGCGATCCGGTCGCCGCGGACCGTGGTGTGCAGGGCGACTCTCATGACGGGCCCTCCTCGCGGGGCAGCATGCCGGACTCGCGCAGCTCCGCCCAGAGCGCGGCGGGCACGCCGGCCGTGAACTGGTCGGCGCAGTCGTGCACTTCGGCCGCCGAGCGGACGCCGACCAGGAGGGAGGCGACGGCCGGGTGGGCGCCGGAGAAGGCAAGCGCGGCGGCCCGCAGCGTGGTGCCGTGCCGCTCGGCGATCGCCTTGAGGCGCAGGGCGCGCGCCAGCAACTCTCCCGAAGATTGTGCGTAGTTGTACGTGGCGGTCGGCTCCGGGTCCGCCAGCAGGCCCGAGTTGAAGACACCGCCGAGGACGACCGAGACCCCGCGCTCGGCGGCCAGCGGGAGGAATCCGGTGCCGGCGCTCGGGTCGAGCAGGGTGTAACGGCCCGCGCACAGGAGCACGTCCACGTCGGTGTCGCGGACGAACCGGGTGAGCATCTCCGTCTGGTTCATGCCCGCGCCGATCGCGCCCACCACGCCCTCGGCGCGCAGCTTCTCCAGGGCCGGATAGCCCTCGCGGAAGGCCTGCTCGGCGTGGTCGTCGGGGTCGTGCAGGTAGACGACGTCGACGCGGTCCAGGCCGAGGCGGGTGAGGCTCGCCTCCAGGGAGCGGCGGACTCCGTCGGCGCTGAAGTCCCACACACGGCGGTGGTTCGCCGGGACGGCGAAGCCGTTCGCCAGGTCGTCGCCGGTGCCGTCGGCGGGTTCGAGGCGGCGGCCCACCTTGGTGGAGAGGGTGTAGTGGGCGCGGTCGTACGCCCGCAGGGCCGCGCCGAGGCGGCGTTCCGACAGGCCGAGGCCGTAGTGCGGGGCCGTGTCGAAGTACCGGATGCCCCGCTGCCAGGCGGCCGCCACGGCCTCGCCCGCCCGCTCGTCGTCCAGCGGGGCGAAGAGGTTGCCGAGCGGTGCGGCACCGAAGCCGAGCCGGGTGACCTCGACGCCGCTGCGGCCCAGCGTGCTCACTGTCCCGCCGGGCGCAGCCGCAGGCCCTGCATGCCGCCGTCGACGGCGAGCGCGGTGCCGGTGGTGGCACCGGACAGGGGGCCCGCCAAGTAGGCGACGGCGCCCGCGACTTCGGCGGCGGTCACGAGACGCCCGGTGGGCTGGCGGGCCGCCAGGGCGGCGCGTTCGGCGGCCGGGTCCGGGGCGGCGTCCAGCAGCCGGCCGACCCAGGGGGTGTCCACCGTACCGGGGTTGACGCAGTTGACGCGGATGCCCTCGCGGACGTGGTCGGCGGCCATGGCGAGGGTCAGGGAGTACACGGCGCCCTTGGTGGCGCTGTAGAGAGCGCGCCTGGGGAGTCCGGCGGTGGCCGCGACGGAACAGGTGTTGACGATCGCGGCGTGGGAGGAGCGGCGCAGCTGCGGCAGGGCGGCGCGGGCGGTGCGCACCATGCCGAGGACGTTGACGTCGAAGACGCGGTGCCACTCGGTGTCGTCGTTGTCCTCGACGGTGCCCTGGGCGCCGATCCCGGCGTTGTTGACGAGGATGTCCAGCCCGCCGAGGTCCTCGGCGGCGCGCTCG
Organism: Streptomyces sp. MUSC 14; assembly: GCF_001866675.1. Taxonomy (NCBI): domain Bacteria; kingdom Bacillati; phylum Actinomycetota; class Actinomycetes; order Kitasatosporales; family Streptomycetaceae; genus Streptomyces; species Streptomyces sp. MUSC 14. The sequence continues at coordinate 35,144 of NZ_MLYN01000043.1, read as the reverse complement.
ACCGCCGTACGCACCGAGGTGTCGTCGGTGACGTCGGCGCGGTACGCGAGGAGCGGCTTGTCGACGCCGGTGACGTCCCGGTCGAGGACGGCGACCCGGGCGCCGCGGGCGGCGAGGAGGTCGGCGGTGGCCCGGCCGATGCCGGAGGCGCCGCCGGTGACCAGGGCCTTCAGACCCGCGAAGTCGCTCATGCGGCGCGTCCCTTCTGCGTGTTGGTCTGTGTGGTGGCCTGCGTGTCGGGGTCGGCGGCCCAGTACGCGCCGCCGGGGAACGTGTAGCGCGCGACGGACTCCGGGCGCAGGGCGGCCGAGAAGCCGGGCTCGGTGGGGGCCGTGTAGTGGCCGTCGCGGATGACGACCGGGGTGACGAAGTGCTCGTGCAGATGGTCGACGTACTCGACGACCCGGTCCTCGGTGGTGCCCGAGAGGGCAAGGTAGTCGAACATCGAGAGGTGCTGGACGAGTTCGCACAGGCCGACGCCGCCCGCGTGCGGGCAGACGGGCACGCCGAACCGGGCGGCGAGCAGCAGGACGGCGAGGTTCTCGTTGACACCGGCGACGCGCGCCGCGTCGATCTGGACGATGTCGAGGGCGCCGGCCTGGAGCAGCTGCTTGAACATGATCCGGTTGTGGACGTGTTCGCCGGTGGCGACCTTCACCGGCGCCACCGCGCGGCGGATCGCGGCGTGGCCGAGGACGTCGTCCGGGCTGGTGGGCTCCTCGATCCAGTACGGGCGGAACTCGGCGAGGGCCTGGGTCCAGCGGATCGCCTCGTCCACGTTCCAGCGCTGGTTGGCGTCGACGGCGAGCCGGATGTCGGGGCCGATCACGGCACGGGCGACCCGGCAGCGCCGGATGTCGTCGTCGAGGTCGGCGCCGACCTTCAGCTTGATCTGGGTGAAGCCGTCGGCGACGGCCTGCGCGGCGAGCCGGCCGAGCTTGTCGTCGTCGTAGCCGAGCCAGCCCGGGGAGGTGGTGTAGGCGGGAAAGCCGCGCTCCAGCAGCCGCGCCCGGCGCTCCTCGGCGCCTTCCCTCCCCCTTCTGAGCAGGTCGAGGGCCTGGTCGGGGGTGAGGGCGTCGGTGAGGTAGCGGAAGTCGACCTGGGCGACCAGCCACTCGGGGTCGGCGTCGGCGAGCAGCTGCCACAGCGGTTTGCCGGCCCGGCGGGCGGCGAGGTCCCAGACGGCGTTGACGACGGCCCCGACCGCCATGTGCATCACGCCCTTCTCGGGGCCGAGCCAGCGCAGCTGGCTGTCGCCGATCAGGTCCCGGAAGAGCGCGCCGGGGTCGGCGCACAGCTCCGCCACGTCGCGGCCGAGCACATGGTCGCGCAGCGCGTCGATCGCGGCGACCTGGACGTCGTTGCCCCGCCCGATGGTGAAGACGAATCCGTGCCCCTCGATCCCGTCGGCGGCGTCGGTGCGCAGCACGACGTAGGCCGCCGAGTAGTCGGGGTCGGGGTTCATCGCGTCGGAACCGTCCAGTTCGCGCGAGGTGGGGAAGCGGATGTCGTGGGTGTCGACCGCGGTGACGCGAGCGGGGGCCTGGGACACTGAAGTCCTTTCGGTCGGGGGGCGTCTGACGGGTGATCAGTCCTGGGCGCGGCCCGTCGTCACCCGGGCGATCATGAGGGCGACGAGGATGATGCCGCCGTAGATGGCCTGGATCCAGAACGAGGGGACCTGGGCGAGCGTGAGCAGGTTCTGTACGACGCCCAGCAGCAGGACGCCGCTCAGGGCGCCGAACATGGTGCCCTTGCCGCCGTCCAGGCTGATGCCGCCGATCACCGCGGCCGCGAACACGGTGAAGATCATGTTCTGGCCCTGGTTGGCGCTGATCGCGCCGACGTAGCCGGTCTGGAGCAGGCCCCCGATCGAGGCGAGGACGCCGGCGACGACGTACACGCCGAGCATGACGCGGTCCACGCGGACACCGGCGGCGCGGGCGGCGTCCGCGTTGCCGCCGATCGCGTAGAGGGCGCGGCCGGTGCGGTGGTACTTGAGCAGGAACCCGGTGACGGCGAAGGCGGCCGCGGCGAGCCACACGGACAGCGGGACGTTGAGGAAGGTGGTGGTGGCGAGCGAGGAGAAGCTGTCGGGCATGCCGAACAGGGTCTTGCCCTTGGTGGCGCCGACGAGCAGGCCGCGCAGCACGATGAGCATCGCGAGGGTGACGATGAAGGCGTTGAGCCGGAACTTCACGACGAGGACGCCGTTGAAGGCTCCGATGGCCGCGCCGACCACGGGGATCGCGAGCAGGGCGAGCGCGGTCGGCCAGGTGGTGCCCCAGCCGGACTGGGCGGCGGGCAGGACCAGCAGGGCGCCGATGGCCGGGGCGATGCCGACCACCGACTCCAGCGACAGGTCGAACTTGCCGGTGATGAGGACGAGGGACTCGGCGAGCACGACCATCGCGAGCGCGGCGGAGGCGCCGAGGATCGAGATCAGGTTGCGCTCGGTCAGGAAGGAGTCGTTGACCACGGCGCCGAGCACCATGAGCAGCAACAGCGCGGGGACGAGGGCGAGTTCGCGGGCCCGGCGCAGCAGCACGGTCCGGGCCGACCGCGCGTCCGGGGTCTTCGTCGGCGCGAGCGGCGGGGCCGCCCGGGTCTCAGCCATGGTCAACTCCTTCGATGGAGGCGATCAGCTCGTGGTCGCGCCAGCCGGCCGGGTGCTCGGCGACGACGCGGCCGTGGAAGAGGACGAGGACGCGGTCGCAGCGGCGCAGGTCGTCGAGTTCGTCGGAGACGACGAGGACGGCGGTGCCGTCGTCGCGGGCGTCGTCCATGCGCGCGAGCAGCGACTCCTTGGACTTCACGTCGACGCCGGCGGTGGGGTTGATCAGGACCAGCAGGCGGGGGTCACAGGCGAGGGCGCGGGCCATGACGACCTTCTGCGCGTTGCCGCCGGAGAGGTCGGAGACCGGCTGGTCGGGGCCTTCGGCGTGGATGTCGAGGCGGTCGATCAGGTCGGCGGCGAAGCGGCGCCGCCGGTCGGTGGCGACGAACCCGGCCCGGCCGAGCCGGTCCAGCACGCCGAGCGTGGCGTTGTCGCCGATGCTCATGCCGGACACCAGTCCCTGCTCGTGCCGGTCGCGCGGGACGCAGCCGACGCCGGCCCGCAGGGCGGCCCGTACGTCGCCGAACGGCAGCCGCTCGCCGTCCAGTCGGGCGGTGCCGCCGGTCGGGGTGTGCAGTCCGGCGAAGGACTCGGCGAGTTCGGTCTTGCCGCTGGCGCTGGAGCCGGCGAGTCCGACGACCTCGCCGCGCCGCACGGTGAGGTCGACGTCGTCGTACGCCGGTGAGGTGAGTCCGTGCGCCTCCAGCAGGACCGGGGCGCTCTCCCCGGCCTGCTGCCGCGATACGGCCGGTTCGGCGACGGACTCCCCCGCCATGGCCTCCACCAGGGCCGCCTTGGGCAGGTCGGCGACCGGGGCGGTGGTGATCCAGCGGGCGTCGCGCAGCACGGTGACGGTCTGGCAGACCTCGTAGACCTCCTGGAGGTGGTGCGAGATGAACAGGAAGGTGACACCGGAGTCCTGGAGGGAGCGCATACGGGTGAAGAGGCGCTCGATCTCCCGGTTGTCGAGCTGGGCGGTGGGCTCGTCCAGCACGATGAACCGGGCGCCGAGGCTCAGCGCCCGTGCGATCTCGACCATCTGGCGGTCCTCGACCCGGAGGTCGGCGGTGCGGGCCTCCGGGTCGACGTGCACGTCCCAGGTACCGAGCAGCCCGGCGGCCTCGCGGCGCAGCCGGCGCCAGCTGATGAGGCCGCGGCCGGTGGGCTGCCGGTTGAGGAACAGGTTCTCGGCGACGGTCAGTTCCGGGACGACCGTCGGCTTCTGGTAGACGCAGGCGACCTTGCGGCGCCAGGCGTCCCGGTCGGCGAGCGCGGGCGCGGGTCCACCGTCGAAGCGGACGGTGCCCTCGTCCGGGGCCTGGAGCCCGGTGAGCACGTTGACCAGGGTGGACTTGCCGGCGCCGTTGCGGCCGACCAGGGCGTGGGACTCGCCCGCGAGGACGGTGAGCCGGCCGTCGGCGAGGGCGACGGTGGGGCCGTACCGTTTGACGACGCCCCGGGCTTCCACGAGCGGTGTACTCATTTGACCGTGTTGCCCCACAGCTTGGGGTCGTCGACGTTCGCCTTGGTGACCAGCGGCGCGGGCAGCTGGTCCTCCAGGATGCCGCTGGGCAGCCGGACGATCGTGGAGCCGTGGTCGGTGGGGCCGGGCTTGAACGTCTTCCCGGCCATGGCCGCCTTGATGTAGTACAGGCCGTAGCGGGCGTAGGCGTCGGCGGGCTGGGAGACCGTGGCGTCGATCTGGCCCTTGCGGATGGCGTCGAACTCCTGCGGGATGCCGTCGTTGGAGACGATGGTGATGTGGCCCTGCTGCCCGGCGGTCTTGAGCATGCCCTTGGACTTCAGGGTCTGCAGCGTCGGCGCGAGGTAGACGCCGCCGGCCTGGAGGTAGATGCCCTTGATGTCGGGGTTGGCGTTGAGCAGGGTGTCCAGCTTGGCGGCGGCGGTGTCCGACTCCCACTTGGCGGGGATCTCCAGCACCGTGAGCTTCGGGTACTTCTTCTTCACACAGGACCGGAAGGCCTCGGAGCGGTCGCGGCCGTTGACCGAGGCGAGGTCGCCCATGATCTGGACGACCTTGCCGCTGGTGATGTGCTGTCCGAGGTAGTCACAGGCCTTGGTGCCGTACGCCACGTTGTCGGCGCGCACCACCATGGCCACCTTGCCCTTGTCGGGCGCGACGTCCACGGCGACCACGGGGACGCCCTTGCGTGCGGCCTGGTCGAGCCCGGCCTGGACGGCGGCGCTGTCCAGCGGGGCGACCACCAGTCCCTTGACGCCCTGGGTGAGTTCGTTGTCGATGTCGGTGATCTGCTGCGAGGGGTCGCTGTTGGAGTTGACGGTCTTCAGCACCTGGACGCCCTCGGACTTCGCCATCGTGGGCACGTAGTCGTTGTAAGACTGCCAGAACGGCGAGGTCAGCAGCGGCAGGATCACACCGACCTCGCCGGTGCCCCCGCCGCCCGCGCTCGCGGTGTCCTTGGTGCTGCCGCAGGCGGCGAGCATGAGCGAGGCGCCGGCGGCCAGGGCCGCCACGCCGATGATCCGTGACCGCTTGCGCTTCCTCACTGTGCTGGCGGGCATCTCGCGGCTCCTCGTTGAGGGTGTTCGAGCAGACGCCGCATACTTATCAGACCAATGAGCCGAGTCAACACCCTTCTGCACGGAGAATTCGAGGATTCTGGTCGTAGTGGTCGGACCACTCGGCTGGTTAGACTGCGGCGCACCGGGGGGAAGGAGGAGCGGCGTGGACGAGGAAGTGGTGCCGCAGAAGGGCACGGTGACCCAGCGCGCCATCGAGGCGATCAAGGCGATGATCGCCGAGGGCCGGCTGGAACCGGGCCAGCGGCTGCCCACCGAGCGGGACCTCGCGGCCCGGCTGGGGATCTCGCGCAGCTCGATGCGGGAGGCGATCCGCGCGCTGACGGTGCTGGGCGTCCTGGAGGCCCGGCACGGCTCCGGCATCTACGTCACCGCGCTGGAGGCAGGCGATCTGCTGGAGACCTTCGGGGTGGTCGCCGACCTGTCCCGGGGGCCGCGGCTGGTGGAACTGCTGGAGGTGCGGCGGATCCTGGAGTCGACGGCGACGGCACTCGCGGCCGCGCGCATCAGCGACAGCCAACTGGCCGCCGTCGAGGAGCACGTGACGGCGATGAACGCCACCGACGACCCCGAGGAGATCCTCGCCCACGACCTCGCCTTCCACCGCGAGATCGCCGCGGCGGCGGGCAACGAGACGATGGCCGCGATCCTGGAAGGGCTGTCCTCGCGCACCTTCCGGGCCCGGGTGTGGCGGGGCTACCAGGAGGAGGGCGCGTTCGCGCGCACGCGGCGCGAACATGCGGCGATCCACCGCGCCCTCGTCGCCCGGGATCCGGAGGCGGCAAGGGCTGCGGCGGCCTCACATGTCGGTGAGGTGGAGGAGTGGCTGCGGGCCCAGCTCGGGCCGTAGGGGGTGTCGTTCGGATCATCCCGGCGTCGCGGGCGCCGGCACGCACTCCCCCAGAGGGGGCACCCCCCTCTCGGGTCCGCCGGAAGGCGCCGTTCCGCACGGCCGACCTGATCCGGACGACACCCCCTGGTACCGGATCACGACCGGCGGAGCCGGAGCGTCACGAGTTCGAACGGGCGCAGCCGTACGGTGACGCGCCCGCCCTCGCGCGCGGGCGGCTCGCTGTCGGCGAGCGGCCTCTCCAGCAGGTCCGTCACCGTCACGTCCGCGACCTCGAAGCCCGCCGTGAGGCTCGCGCGGGCCCGGCCGCCGTGCGCCTCGTGGAAGCGGACGACCACGTCGCCGCTGCCGTCGTCGGCCAGCTTCACCGCCGTGACGACCACGGCGTCCTCGTCGACCGTGACCAGCGGAGCGACCTCGTGCGCGCCGGTGACCCAGCGCTCCGGCAGGTTGAGCCGCCAGCCCTCGCGGACCGCGTCCCCGATCCCCGCGCCGGGCACGAGCGCGTGCCGGAATCGGTGAACGCCCTGGTCGGTCTCCGGGTCGGGGAAGCGCGGGGCGCGCAGGAGAGACACACGCACCGTGGTCGTCGTACCCCGGTCGCCGTCGCCGCGCACCGTGCGGGTCACGTCGTGGCCGTACGTCGAGTCGTTGACGATGGCGACGCCCCAGCCGGGTTCCGCCAGGTGGACGAAGCGGTGGTTGCACGCCTCGAACTTGGCGGCCTCCCAGGAGGTGTTGGTGTGGGTCGGCCGGTGCACGTGCCCGAACTGAGTCTCCGACGCGTACCGTTCGGCGTGCATGTCGAGCGGGAAGGCCAGTTTGAGGAACTTCTCGGTCTCGTGCCAGTCGACCTCGGTGTCGATCACCAGCCGCCGCTCGCCGGGCGACAGGGACAGCACCTGGGTGACGCGGGAGGCGCCGAAGGCACGGGTGACCCGCACCGATGCACCGCCCCCGCCGGACTCGCCGGGCCCGTCGGCCTGGACCGACTCCGCGTCCGTGAGGTCCGTGACGGTGTTCCGGTAGAACTCGTCCACGTCCCAGGCGTCCCACATGTTCGGGAAGTCCGGGTGGAGCTGGAGGAGTCCCGCGGCCCCGCCGGGGGCGACGGTCTCACGGCCGGCCTCGACGTCGTACGCGGAGACGACGAGGCCGCGGGCGTCGATCTCGACGCGGAGCAGACCGTTGTCCAGGACGTACCCGCCCCCGGCGCGCGGCGCCGGCGTCGTGCCCTGCGACGGGCGGGCCGCCCCGGCGCCTCCGGCGGGAACGCCGCCGCGGCCGTGCGGTGCCGAGTTGAAGAGCAGCTCCCGGGTTCCCTCCCCCGCCAGGGCCCGCTGGGCCGCGTCGATGACGACGTTCAGCTCCCCGGCGATCCGCGCGTAGGTCGCCCGGGCCTCCCGGTGCACCCAGGCGATGGACGAGCCGGGCAGGATGTCGTGGAACTGGTGCAGCAGGACCGTCTTCCAGATCCGGTCCAAGTCCTCGTGGGGGTAGGGGAATCCGGTGCGGACGGCGGCCGTCGCCGCCCACAGTTCCGCCTCGCGCAGCAGGTGCTCGCTGCGCCGGTTGCCCTGCTTGGTCTGCGCCTGGCTGGTGAGGGTCGCGCGGTGCAGTTCGAGGTACAGCTCGCCGACCCAGACGGGCGGCTCGGGGTACTCGGCCTCGGCCTTCTCGAAGAAGGCGCGGGGTGCCTCCCAGGCGACGGTCGCCGAGCCCTCCAGGTCGCGCAGCCGGGCCGCCTTGGCGACCATCTCGCGGGTCGTGCCGCCGCCTCCGTCGCCCCAGCCGGTGGGCGCGAGGGAGTGCCGGGCGCGGCCCTTGTCCTTGAAGTTCCGTGCCGCGTGGGCGATTTCGCTGCCCTTCATGGAGCAGTTGTAGGTGTCGACGGGCGGGAAGTGGGTGAAGATCCGGGTGCCGTCGATGCCCTCCCACTGGAAGGTGTGGTGCGGGAACGTGTTCGTCCGTGACCACGAGATCTTCTGTGTGAGCAGCCACTTGCTGCCCGCCGCCCTGATGATCTGCGGCAGGCCGGCGGCGAAGCCGAAGGTGTCGGGCAGCCAGGCCTCCTCGTTCTCGATGCCGAACTCGTCGAGGAAGAACCGCTTGCCGTGCACGAACTGACGGGCCATCGCCTCCGAGCCCGGCATGTTGGTGTCCGACTCCACCCACATCCCGCCGGCCGGCACGAACCGCCCGTCGGCCACGGCCTTCTTCACCCGCGCCCACACCTCGGGCCGGTGCTCCTTCACCCACGCCCACTGCTGCGCCTGGGACATGGCGAACACGAAGTCGGGCTCGTCCTCGATCAGCGCGGTCATGTTGGACGTCGTACGGGCCACCTTGCGGACCGTCTCGCGCAGCGGCCACAGCCACGCCGAGTCGATGTGGGCGTGTCCGACGGCGCTGATGCGGTGCGCGGACGGTACGGCGGGTGCCGCGAGGACCGCCGTGAGCTGCTGCCGGGCCCGGGCCGCCGTGCCGCCCACGTCCTGGAGGTCGACGGCGTCCAGGGCCCGCTCGACGGCACGCACGAGGTCGTAGCGGCGCGCGGAGTCACCCGGCAGCTCGGCCATCAGCTCGCCGAGCACCTCCAGGTCCATGACCAGCTGCCACACGGTCTCGTCGAAGACGGCGAGGTCCATGCGGGCGAGCGTGTACTGCGGCTCGCTGCCGGCGGTCTCCTTGTCGCCGAGCCGGGTCGGCAGGAAGGGGTGGTAGTCGAGGACGACCGGGTTGGAGGCGGCCTCGATGTGCAGGACCACCTCTTCCCCGCCGGTCGCCGGGGCGCCGATCCGCACCCACTGGTTGCGCGGATTGAGGCCCTTCACCGGCGTGCCGTCGGGCCGGTAGACCAGGCCCTCGCACTGGAAGCCGGGCATGTTCTCGTCGAAGCCGAGGTCGAGCAGGGCCTCGACGGTCCGCCCGGCCCACGCCTCGGGCACGGTCCCGGTCACCCGGAACCAGCTCGTGCCCCAGGGAGCGCCCCACCGTGCGCCCACCTCGATCGGCCCGGGCTCGGCGGCGAGTCCCTCCTCGACCGGTACGGGTTCGCCGGGGGCGTGCCACACCGCGACCTGCAGCGGCACGGACTCGGGGTACACGGCGGGACGGATGCGCTCGTCGAGGACCCGCCTGAGGCGGGCTTCCACCAGCGTGCGGTCGTCATGCATACGGGGTGCTCCCTGCGGGGGTCCGGTGCGGGTTCCGGGTTCGGGTTCCGGGTGGGTTGTCAGGGGTGGGGCACGGTCACGGGTTCGGGCCGTTCTACAGCTCCCCCTCCGCGCGCGGTCCGAACCGTGCCTCGTGTGGGGTTCACGAGCCGGTGCCCGCGTGCGGAGTGGGCAGTACCTGGCCGGGAGTGACGACGTCGGTGATGCCGCGCGCGGCGAGGTGGTCGGTGTCGTCCGCGCGGGTGTCCAGGACGGTGGTGGGGCGGGCGCCGTCGGCGACGAGCCGGAAGAAGGCGTCGAAGACGGGGCCGCCGGGGCCGCAGCGGGAACGCAGGGCCGGATCGTCGGGGACGACGAGGGCGGTGGTGCGCGGCGCGGGGGCCCGGCCGGTGTCGCGTGCGGCGTCGGCCAGCACGCGGGCGATGTCCTTGGGCCTGCGGTCGTCGGTGAACAGGCCGAGTCCGTATTCGAGCCGGGGGAAGTCGGCGAGGTCGCGCGAGACGTCGTACGAGCACCACCAGGTGATGCCCCACAGGTCGGGGCAGTCGAGGGCGTGGGTGATCGTGGCCTCGGCGAAGGCGGCGGCGTGTTCGGGGGGCACGAGCGGTGCGGGCGCGCCGACCTCCTGGAGCCACACCGGCCGGTGCGGCGCCTCGGCCCAGGCCTTGCTCAGCTCGACCAGGTAGGCGGCGTGGTGCTCGCTGGGCACGGAGGTACGGCCGTGGCGCTGGGCGGTGCCGTTGAACACCCAGGAGTGCACGGCCGTGACGTCGCCGAGGCGGGCCGAGTGGCCGGGGGTGAAGGGCTGGTCGTCCTGGTACCAGGCGGCGTCGTAGGAGGCGTGCAGATGGAGCCGGTCCGGGGCGCCTTCGGCGCAGGCGGCCAGCATCCGCACGAGCCAGCGCTCGGCCTCGTCCGGCGTGATGCGGTCGGGGTCGGGGTGAGGGCCGGCGGCGAACTGGTTGACCTCGTTGCCGACGGTCATGCCGAGGAAGCCCGGGCGGTCGGCGAGGGCGGCGGCGAGGGTGCGCAGATAGGCGGCCTGGCCGGCCACCACGTCCGGGTCGGTGAAGAGGTTGCGCCGGTGCCAGGTGCGGGTCCAGGCGGGCAGGAAGTCGAAGCTGCTCAGGTGCCCTTGCAGGCCGTCCACGTTGACGTCCAGGCCGCGTTCGGCGGCCGCGTCGGCGAGGGCCACGAGCTGTTCGACGGCGCGGGGGCGGATCAGGGTGCGGTTGGGCTGGAAGTACGGCCACAGCGGGAAGACACGGATGTGGTCGAGGCCCAGCGCGGCGATCGCGTCGAGGTCGGCGCGCACGGAGTCGAGGTCGAAGTCGAGCCAGTGATGGAACCACCCCTCGCTCGGGGTGTAGTTGACGCCGAAGCGGACGGCAGGAGGCATGGAGGTCCTTGTGGCATACGGGTGTTCAGCCCTTGACGGCGCCCTCGCCGACGCCGCGGAAGAAGTACCGCTGGAGGCAGGCGAAGAGGGCGATGAGCGGGGCCACGGCGATCACGGTGCCCGCGGCGACGAGCCGTTCGTCGTTGGCGAAGGTGCCGTGCAGATAGTTGAGGCCGATGGTGAGGGTGAACTTGGAGGGGTCGCTGAGGACGATGAGCGGCCACAGGAAGTCGTCCCAGGCACCCATGAAGGCGAAGATCGCGACGACGGCGAGTGTCCCCCTGACCGAGGGCAGCGCGACGCGCAGGAACCGCTGCCAGACGTCGGCGCCGTCGACGTAGGCCGCCTCCTCGATCTCGTAGGGGAGACCGCGGAACGCGTTGCGCATCAGCAGGACGTTCATGGCGCCGATCGCGCCGGGCAGGACGACGCCGACGAGGGTGTTGTTCAGGCCGAGTTCGCGCATGGTGGTGAACTGGGCGATGACGATGCCCTCGACGGGCACGAGCATCGCCAGCACGAACACGAGCGTGGTCACGCGCCGGCCGCGAAAGCGCAGCCGGGCCAGGGCGTATCCGGCGAGTGCCGAACCGACGCAGTTGGTCACGACGTTGGCGGCGGCGACCTTCAGGGAGTTCAGGGCGTAGTCCCAGACGGGGATGGTGTCGGCGACCCGTGTGTAGTTGTGCAGGGTGGGGTGGGCCGGCAGGAAGCGCGGCGGGGAGCTGTAGATGTCCTCGGTGGTGCCCTTGAGGGAGGTGGACAGCTGCCACACGAACGGGCCGACGGTCAGGGCGAGGACGGCGAGCAACAGCAGGTAGCGCAGGGCCAGTTCACCGACGCGGATCCGGCGGCCGTGCTCGTCGGTGACGCGCGGCGGCCTGCCGCGCGAGGTGACGGGCTGCTCGGGCCGTACCTTCTCCAGGACGCTCACGACTCCTCCCGGCGGTCGGCGCGCAGCACGAGCAGCATGAGCGCGACGGTGACGACGAAGACGACGACGGAGAGGGCGGAGGCGTAGCCGACGCGGCCGGTCAGGCCGGTGCCGGTGCGCTGGACGAGCATGACGAGGGTGGTGTCCTCGCCGGCCGGGCCGCCGTCGGGTCCGGCCATCAGGTACACCTCGGAGAACACCTTGAAGGCGGCGACCGAGGAGAGCGCGGCGACCAGCACCATGGTGGAGCGCACGGCGGGCACGGTGACCGTGAGGAAGCGGCGCACCGGTCCCGCGCCGTCGACGGCGGCGGCCTCGTGCAGTTCGCGGGGCACGTTCGCGAGCGCCGCCAGATAAATGATCATGTAGTAGCCGAGGCCCTTCCACACTGTGACCGCCATCGCGCTCAGCAGGAGCAGCCACTGGTCGCTGAGGAAGCCGACCCGGCCGATCCCTACCGTCTCCAGCAGCGAGTTGACCAGTCCGCGTTCGTCCAGCAGCCACACCCAGATCAGCCCGACGACCACGATCGAGGCGACGACCGGGGTGTAGAAGGCGGCGCGGAAGAAGGTGATGCCGGGGATGTTCTTCTGCACGAGCAGGGCGAGCAGCAGCGGCAGGACGACCAGGGCGGGGACGACCACGAGGACGTAGAGCGTGCTGTTGCGCAGGCCGGTCCAGAACATGTCGTCGTGGAGCAGCTCGCGGAAGTTGGCGAGGCCCACGAAACGGCCCGGGAGCAGGGTGCGGCGGTCGGTGAAGGAGTTCACCAGGGTGGAGAAGAACGGGTAGAGCACGAACGCGCCGGTGACGAGCAGCCCGGGGGCGGCGAACAGCCAGGGACTGACCGGCAGTTGTCGCCGGATCCTGGTCCCGGCCGGCGCGGGGCCCTTGAGGCGGACGGGGGTGGCGGCCATGGCGGGTCAGCCCTGCCGGAGCAGCCGGTCGGCGGCCTTGACAGCGTTGTCGAGGGCTTCCTTCGGGCTCTCCCTGCCCTGGAGCGCCTTGGCGACCTCGTTGCCCAGCGCGGTCTTCATCTGGTCGCTGAACAGCACGGGCGTGTAGTTGACCGCGCCCTTCAGGGACGTGGCCGCGGCGATGCGCACCCGGGTCTCGTCGGTGCCGTCCTCCTTGGTGAAGTACGGGTCGTTCAGGGAACCGGCGGTGCTGGGGAAGATGGCGACCTTCTTCGCGAAGGACATCTGGTTCTGCGCGTCGGTGACGAAGTGGGCGAAGGCGACGGCGGCCGGGGTGTGCTTGGTGCGGGAGTTGACCATCACCCCCATCACGTACATGTTGACGTGCCCGGTGCTGGTGATCTGGTCGGTGATGCCGATGTTCCGGTAGAGGCCGGGCGCGTTCTTCTTGAAGTTGTCGAGGTCGAGGGCGCTGCCGGGGTTCATGGCGACGGCACCGGTGAGGAACTTCTTGCCGGCGGACTCGGGGGTGGCGGTGAGTGCCTGCGGATCGAGGGCCTTGGCGTCGTACAACTCCTTGTACTTGGTGAGGAGTTCGACGGCCTTCGCGTTGTTGAAGGCGAAGGCGGTGCCCTGCTGGTTCATCAGCGGGACGCCGTAGCGGCCGAAGTCCTCGATGGTGGGGACGTTCGCGAGGGTGGCGACCTTGCCGTCGCTCCTCCTCGCCATCCGCAGGGCGTCGGCGAAGAGTTCGTCGTACGTCCTCGGCGGCCGGCCGGGGTTCAGTCCTGCCTTGGTGAACAGGGATTTGTTGTAGAAGAGCGGGCCGGTGTTCAGGTACCAGGGGAAGGCGTACGTGCCGCTCATGCCCGGGATCTGATGACTGGCCCACGCGCCGGGCAGATACTCGGGCCTGTACTTCGCCGCGGCCTTGTCGAGGTCCATGGCGAGGCCCGCCTTGGCGAGGGGGGCGACCAGGTCCGGGGAGACGTTGACGACGTCGGGCAGGGTGCCGCCGGCGGCGTCGGCGCTCAGCTTGTCGGCGTAGCCCTCGGCGGGCTGGTCGATCCACTTCACATGCGTGCCCGGGTACTTCTTCTCGAAGTCGGCGATCAGGCCCTGGAAGTACGGCGTGAAGTTGGCGCGCAGGTTCCAGGTCTCGAAGGTGATGTTCCCCTCGGCCCTTCCGGAGGCGTCGGTGGAGCCGCCGCTGTCACCGCCGGAACCGCAGGCGCTCAGCGGCAGGACGAGGGCGACGGCGGCGGCGAACAGGGCTCTGCGAGGTGTGGGCACGGTGACACGGCTCCCTTGCTGTGTCGGGCTGTTGGCGGCGTGAGAGACCATGCACGGGCCGTTCGGAGAAAGTCAATGCAGTCATCCGAACTAAAGAAATCCACGCTTCATCAGTGCAGGTCAAAGGAGTTCCGCGGAAAGCTTGCCGTAGTTGGCTAATGCGCTTTAGGGTCTTGACGCTCAAGCGCATTAGCCAACTCGCCCGGGAGGGAGGGGAAACGTGCCGCCGACCAGACGGTCACCCGCACGCCGGCCCACGATGAAGGACATCGCGCGGCGGGCCGGGGTCTCCGAGAGCGCCGTCTCCTTCGCGCTGAACGACCGCCCCGGCGTCTCCGAGGCCACCCGCGCGCGGGTCCGCCGGGTCGCCGAGCAGCTGGGCTGGCGGCCCAGCACGGCCGCCCGCGCGCTGTCCGGCGAGGGCGCGGCGACGGTCGGCTTCGTGCTGGCCCGCCCCGCGCACACCCTCGGCGTCGACTCGTTCTTCCTCCAGCTCGTCTCCGGCATCCAGGAGGTGCTCGCCGAACGCCACCTGGGCCTCCTCTTCCAGGTGGCCGAGGACGTGGCCGACGAGTGCGCGGTCTACCGGCGCTGGTGGGCGGAGCACCGGGTGGACGGCGTGCTGGTGGCCGACCCGCGGGCGACGGACCCGCGCCCCGCCCTGCTGGACGAACTGGGCCTGCCCGCCGTGGTGATCGGCGGCGAGCCCGACGGGTGCCACCCTGGACTGTCCACGGTCTGGGCGGACGACGCGGGCGCGATGGCCTCCGTGGTGGACGAGCTCACGGCGCTCGGCCACCGCCGGATCGTGCACATCGCCGGCCTGCCGGACCTGGCGCACACCCAGCGCCGTACCGCCACGCTGCGCGCCGAGGCGGAGCGCCGGGGCCTGACCGAGGTCCGGTCGGTGACCACCGACTACTCCGACACCCAGGGCGCGGCCGTGACCCGCCGGGTGCTCGCCGCCTCCCCGGCCCCCACGGCGCTCATCTACGACAACGACGTGATGGCCGTCGCAGGCCTCTCGGCGGCGGCCGACCTCGGCTTCCGCGTCCCGCAGGACGTGTCGGTGGTCTCCTGGGAGGACTCGGCCCTGTGCCGCATGGTCACTCCCCGGCTGTCCGCCCTGTCCCGCGACAGCGCCGAGTTCGGCCGCACGGCCGCCCGCGAACTGCTGTCCCTCCTGGACGGCGGCCCGGCCCGCTCGGCGGGGGTGCCGGTGCCGCGGCTGACGGGACGGGGCAGCACGGGGCGGCGGCCTCAAGGTCCGGGCCGGTCAGGTACGTGACCGGTACAGCCCGAACTCCGCGGTCCGTACGGCCGCCCGGGCCGCCGTGACCCGTACTCGCCACCTCCGGGCCCGTACCGGCGCCGCGAGCAGCAGGATCCGGCTCGCCCCCACTGCTACGGCGGTGGCCACCCGCGACCAGCCGCGGTCCGTCCAGGCCTTGACCACGAAGGCCTCGATCGGCCGTCCGTGCCGGATGTCCTCCGCCGGCCGGATCCGGTCCACCTCCCGCTCCGCGCCGAAGCCGGCCGTCAGCCGTCCCGGCGTGGCGGTGGTCCGGGCGCCGGGGGTCAACTGGTCGACGGACTTGGGCTGTTGGTTGGCCAGGACGGCAGAACCAGCCGTCCCGGATGGAGACGTCGCACTCGGCGGGCCACCACGGGAGGTGGTCGGCGCTGTCGCGCGCCTTCACGGCGGGGGCGATCACGAGCGGCAGCCGCTACGGTCTTTGCCGGGGCTCAGCCATGCCACTCCACCTTGAACACCCACACGTACCGCCCCGCCCTGCGGGCCGCCGCCGGTACGTCGACCACCAGCGACCCGCCCGTGACGGTCCAGGTCAGGGGCCGGTCGTGGCCGAGCATCGTCACCTTGTCACCGGGCCGGACGGGCACCGGTGCCCCGACGGTCAGCTTCGCGCCGGGCTCGGCGAGGGAGTGGATGTAGAAGGCGTCGTCCGGGCGGACCGTGAAGCGCAGGTCGTCGCCGAGCTGGGCCATGCGCGACCAGTACGTGGTGTCGTACACCGCCTCCCCGTTCACCTTCAGCCACTGTCCGGTCTCGCGCAGCCGGGTCTGCATGATCTCGGGGATCGTGCCGTCCGCGCGCGGGCCGATGTCGAGGAGGAAGTTGCCGTTCTTGGAGACGATGTCGACCAGGCTGTGCACGACCTCCTCGGCGCTCATGTACGCGGAGTCGGGCGTCGCCCGGTTGTAGCCGTAGCTGAAGGGGTCCAGGCCCCTGCTGGCCTCCCACTTGGCGACGACGGTGTCGGCGTACGTGGTGTACTCGGGGGTCGTGAAGTCGTGGAAGGCGATGCCCGAGCGGTTGTTGACGGTCACGTCGACCGGACGGGCCCGGTTCTTGGCGTGGTTGAAGTACTCGGCGAGGACGTGCAGGCTGTCGTTGGCTCCGCCGATGTCGCACCAGATGATCTCGGGGTCGTAGCCGTGGATCAGCTCCAGCATCTGCGGGGCCTGGTAGTCGTGGACGTAGTCCTTGCCGGCGGTGTAGCCGGTGTACGGCACCGGGGCGAGCGTGTACGGGTTGCGCGGGGCGTGGCCCATCCAGGGGTTGTCGGGGTTGAACCACTCCGGCATCGAGAAGTACAGGCCCCGGTGCAGCTCGGGGGCGTAGCGGCGGCTCGCCTCGAAGAGTTCCCCGACCAGGTCCCGCCCGGGGCCCATCTTCACGGCGTTGCGGTCCGAGACCTTGGTGTCCCACAGGGCGAAGCCCTCATGGTGCTTGGAGGTCAGCACGTGGTACTGGGCGCCGGCGTCGCGGAAGAGCTCCACCCAGGCGCGCGGGTCGAACTTCTCGGCGGTGAAGCGGGGGATGAAGTCGTCGTAGGCGAAGTCCTCGCCGTAGGTGTCCCGGTGGTAGGCGTACACGGCGTCGGCCGGGTCCTGCATGTGGTCCCAGTACCACTCGGCGTACTCCTTGCCGACCGGCGACCAGGCGGGCACGGAGTAGACGCCCCAGTGGATGAAGATGCCGAACTTGGCGCCCTGGAACCAGTACGGCGCCTGGTGGGCGGCGAGGGAGGCCTCGGTGGGGGCGTAGTCGGCGGTGCCGAGCGTCAACGAGGCCTTGCCCGCGGCCACTTGGGTGCCCCGGCCGGTGACGGTGACCGTGCCGTCCTGCCGGGTGCCGGGCGCCGTGCCCGGGCGGTTGCGGATGCCGATACGGACCCGGGCCTGTTCGCCGGGGTCGAGGCGGCGCACCCGGGCGGGCCGGACGGTGCGGGCGCCGGGGACGTCGACGGCCACCGCGACGTCGTCGGCGGCGAGGACGGCGACGGTGCCCGCGTTGACGACGGTCGCCTCGACGCCCTGCGCGCCGGAGGGTTCGAGGAGGGAGGGCGTGGAGTGCGGCCCGCGCAGGGCCAACGCCCGCCCGTCGGCGACCGGTTGGAGGGTGAGGGCGAAGACGTGCAGGGACGTCTGGTTCGGCGCCGCGGCGTGGGTCACGGGCAGGGTGACGGCGACCGCCTCGCGGCGTGGATCGAGCCACACCTCCGACACCCCGATGCCGACGGCGTGCTCGTCCTTGCCGCCGTCCGGCCGGTAGCGGTACGGCGCCGACAGCGGGCCGCCCGTCGCGTACCAGTCGGCGCCGCCGAGGCCGGCGGTGGTGGTCGTGCCGTCGGCGTAGTGGACGGTGGCCGTTCCGGAGGCGTCGCCGTAGCTGGCGGCGGTGAGGAAGAAGGCCGACAGGTAGCGGCCCCGGGGGAGGTCGAGGCGCTGGCCGAGGGCGACCAGATTGTTCCTGGCGCCCGCGGTCGAGGCGGGGAAGAGGAAGGGGACGCCGTCCACCTCGACGCGGCCGGCCGGGAGTTCCTCGCCGGGGAAGGTGTAACCGGACCCGTCGAAGTCGCCGCCGCGCGCGGAGGCGGTGTCGATGCCGTCGCTGTCGTAGCGGGCGTCCAGCGGGACGGGCACCGGGGCGGGGACCGCGGCCCAGGGCCCGTGGCCGTCGGCGGCGCCGGCGGGGGTGACGGCGGCGGCCGTGGCGGCGAGCGGGAGGGCGGTCGCGGCCGCCGCTCCCGCGGCGGCCGCGGCGAGGATCGTTCGTCTGGGATACGTGCTCATGAGCGGCTCCCATACACTTCCGATTCATCGGACGTCTGATGATTGTGTGGGCGTCAGTGGACTGTCAACGGGCCTGCGCTGCACAGATTTTGAGCCATTGATCGGATGACAGATCGGCCTCTCGACGTGTCCCGCCCGACCGTGCACAGTTCTCCCTACACGCTCGACCGATACCGACGAGTAGCCAGGGAGTGCCCGTGACCGAATGGGTCGGCCGGACGGCCGCGGAGATCGCCGCCGCCGTACGCGCGAAGGAGGTCACGCCCCGCGAGGTGGTGGCGGAGCACCTCGCACGCATCGAAGGGCTCGACGGGCGGATCGGGGCGTTCCGCACGGTGCGGGCCGAGGCGGCGCTCGCCGAGGCCGACGCCGTCGGCGCACGGGCCGGGCTGTCCGAACTTCCCCTCGCGGGCGTGCCGTTGGCCGTGAAGGACAACCTGGCGGTGCGCGGCGAGTCGCACCGTGACGGCTCGGCCGCGACGCACGACACCCCGGCCGCCGAGGATCACGTCACGGTGGCCCGGCTGCGCGCGGCCGGGGCGGTGGTCGTGGGTCTGACCAACGTGCCCGAGCTGTGTGTCTTCGGCACGACGGAGGGCGTGTTCGGCACCAGCCGCAATCCGTGGGACCTCTCCCGCACGGCGGGCGGCTCCTCCGGCGGCAGCGCGGCCGCCGTGGCCGCCGGGCTGGTGCCGCTCGCGCTCGGCAACGACGGCATGGGCTCGCTGCGCATCCCCGCGGCGAACTGCGGTCTGGTGACACTGAAGCCGGGTTACGGGGTGGTGCCGGCCGGGATCGGCAACGGCGACTGGTTCGGCATGTCCGAGAACGGACCGCTGGCCACCACGGTCGAGGATCTGCGGCTGATGCTGGACGTCCTCGCGGACGGCGCCCTGCCCCGGACCGGGGAGCCGGAGTCGCTGCGGGTCGCCGTGTCCCTGCGCAGTCCGCTGCCCGGGGTGAGCGTGCACCGGTCGTACACGAACGCGGTCCGCGAGGCGGCGGGGGTGCTGGCGCGCGGCGGGCACCAGGTGCGGCGGGCCGATCCGCCGTATCCGCCGTCCCTCGGCGTGACCGCGATCCGGCACTGGACGGCGGGCACGGCCGTGGACGCCGAGGGCCTGGACCCGGCGCGGCTGAGCCGACGGACCCGGGTGCACGCCGCGGTGGGCCGGCGGTTCGTCGCCTCCGTGCGCGGCGGCGACGGCCGCGAGCGGCTGCGCGCCCGGATGACCCCGTTCTTCACCGCGCACGACGTGCTGCTCACCCCGGCCCTCGCCCGGCGCTCTCCCGCGGCGGGCCCGTGGCACGAGCGCGGCTGGCTGCGCAACATCGTCGCGAACACGTACACGCCGTTCACCCCGCCCTGGAACCTGACCGGGTGGCCCGCGATGTCGGTCCCGTGCGGCACCCTGCCCTCGGGCGCCCCCTGCGCCGTCCAGCTCGTGGGACGGCCGGGCGCGGAGGACGTGCTGCTGGGGCTGGCCGAGGAGCTGGAACGGCGACGGCCGTGGCGGCGTACGGCGACAGTGGCGGGTTTCTAGTCCGGGCGGCATGGGCGCGCGTCGGCCGGGTCGGCACCGGCGGCCACGCCCATGCGTGCGACGATCGGGAACGGACCGTCCGGCTCAGTCGACGCTGGGCAGGATGTGCGGCTCGGCGAGGTCGTCCTCGTAGCCCGCGAGGCGGATCGGGGCCGAGCGGGCCCACACGTCGAGGCTGCCGAGTTCGCCGGGGCGCCGGCCCCCGCGCTGCGTACGTTCCTCGGGGCGCTGTTCGCGATTCGTCTTCTCCGGTGTCACCGCGCACTCCTTATGTGTCGGGTCACCCTCGGGGGCCTGCCGCACAGCTTGCGCTCCGGCGCTCGACGCCCGCTCAGGTCTGGATGGAAGGCCAGTTCGGACGCGGTGGCGTCGGTGCGTACGGACGGGTGGGTGTGGGTGGAACCCAGTGCTGCTGTCCGTCCCCTCCAGATTAACCAAATGAGCGGACCTCCGCTCGATAGGGAGTGCAAACAAGCTGTAACGGCTCTGCTTCGTACAGCACTTCAACACCCCCCAATATGCCTGTATTTATCGGAACGTGCATCACCGGCCCGGCATCGCCGTTCACCCACATGGGCTACTTCACGACGCTGCACGGTTCAAGTGCCGTTGGCCGGGGCGCAAGCTCGCCATGATCTGCTGACCTGCGGGCAACGGCTGTCTCGCGGAAGGACTGACGCATGGAGCTGCGCAGCGTCGAGGAGCTGATGGATCTGCTGTACGCCGGCCGGCACCAGCACGCGCTGCGGACCGCGGCGCTGCTGCGCCGCAGCCGCCCCGCCGACAAGGAGCTCCAGGTGGCGGGGCTGGTGCACGGGATCGGGCCGGTGCTGTCCCCGGCCGACGAGGCGGGCCGGGCCCGCAGCGCGGCCGAGGCGGTGCGCCCCCTGCTCGGGGAGCGGGTGTTCCGGCTGGTGCGCGGGGATGCGGGCCGCGTCGCCGAGGACGACGTCCAGCGGCTGCGCCTCGCGGACGAGGAGGGCCGCGTGGCGGGGTTCGACGCGGGCGTCCTGGAGGACTGGCGCACCGTACTGGAACTGGTGGCGGCCCGGCACTCCCGGCTCGGCGCGGTGGACTGACGCTCGGGCGGCCGCACCCCTGTCCGCTGACGGCCCGTCATGAGACGGTACGGCGATGACGTCGTCGTACGGGCTCAGGGGCAGGGCGGCCGTCGTCACCGGCGGGACGCGGGGCATCGGGCGGGCCGTGGCCGAGGGACTCGCGGCGGCCGGGGCGCACGTGTGCGTGACCGCACGGGACCCGGCCGGGGTGCGGCGCACGGCCGCCGAGCTGGGCGGGATCGGGCTGGCCGGGGACGTGTCCGCCCCGGGGCACCCGGAGGCGCTGACGGAGCTGGTGCTGCGCGAGTTCGGGCGGCTGGACGTCGTCGTCAACAACGCGGCGACGAACCGGCCGTACGGCCCGCTGATGGACACCGACCCGGACGCCTGGCGGCAGGCGTTCGCCGTGAACGTCGAGGCACCGCTGCGGCTGGTGCGGTGCGCGTGGCGGGGGTGGATGCGCGAGCACGGCGGGTCGGTCGTCAACGTGTGCACCGAGGGCGCCGGTCACGTGGGCCCGAGCGTGGGGGCGTACGGCACGACCAAGGCGGCCCTGCTCCATCTCACCGGGCAGCTCGCGGGCGAACTCGCGCCCCGGGTACGGGTCAACTCCGTCTCCCCCGGACTGGTGCGCACCGAGATGGCGCGGTTCGTGTGGGAGCAGGGGGAGCCGGGCGGGGCAGACGTGGCCGCGGGGCTGCCGCTCGGGCGGATCGGCGAGCCGGCGGACGTGGCACGGGCGGTGCTGTGGCTGGTGTCCGACGCGGCCGAGTGGATCACGGGCGCGGACCTGCTGGTGGACGGCGGGACCCGGGTGCGCGCCGCGTCCACGGCAGCGCCGTACGCGGTGCACCGGCGGCTGCGCGGAACGCCCGAGACCTAGGGGATGCCGTGGGGATCACGCCGGCGTCGCGAGGTCCGGCACGCGCTCCCC
Source organism: Streptomyces sp. MUSC 14 (assembly GCF_001866675.1). Lineage (NCBI taxonomy): Bacteria > Bacillati > Actinomycetota > Actinomycetes > Kitasatosporales > Streptomycetaceae > Streptomyces > Streptomyces sp. MUSC 14. The sequence continues at coordinate 13,759 of NZ_MLYN01000043.1, read as the reverse complement.
AGGAGGAGCACCCTCAGCGGCGTTGCCGCCGATCGCCGACACCCCCGCGGCCGGCCCGAGCCGGACGACCCTCTGGCCGGCGACGCGGCCCGGCCCCGGAGGGGCCGCGGGTCCACGGGTCGGTCACCACTTGCCGGGCGCGTAGTCCTTCAGGAAGACGCCGTACACGTCCTCGCCCGCCTCGCCGCGCACGACCGGGTCGTAGACGCGAGCGGCGCCGTCGATCAGGTCGAGCGGGGCGTGGAAGCCCTCCTCGGCGAGGCGCAGCTTCTCGTAGTGCGGACGCTCGTCGGTGATCCAGCCGGTGTCGACGGACGTCATGAGGATGCCGTCGGTGTCGAACATCTCCTGGGCGCTGGTCCGCGTGACCATGTTCATGGCCGCCTTGGCGGCGTTGGTGTTCGGGTGCCCGGCGCCCTTGTAGCCGCGGCCGAAGACGCCTTCCATCGCCGAGACGTTGACGACGTAGGCGCGCCTGCTGGCGGCCTGCTTCGCGGCCTCGGCCATCGCCGGGCGCAGGGCGCTGATCAGGATGAAGGGCGAGGTGTAGTTGCACAGCTGGGTCTCCAGCAGTTCGACCGGCGAGATCTGGTCGATGGTCTGCACCCAGGTGTTGCTGTCGACGACGTCGGGGACGAGGCCGCCGGCGTCGATGGCGGTGCCCTCGACGTGCCGGGCGATGCTGGCGTTGCCCGCGACGAGGGCGAGGTCGGCGACCTGCTGTGCGTCCAGGCCGCTGGTGCCGATCGGCAGCGCGGCGATGCCGTCGACCGCGCCCGAGTTGAAGGCGCCGATGACGGAGTGGGCCGGCAGTTCGCCGGCGGGCAGCGGAGCGCTCTCGCCGTCGACCAGGGCGGCGTAGGCGGTGGGCAGCCGGCGTACGGTCTGGGTCGCGTTGTTGATCAGGATGTCCAGCGGGCCGGCCTCGGTGACCCGCTCGGCCAGCGCGACGGCCTGCGCCGGGTCGCGCAGGTCGATACCGACGACCTCCAGGCGGTGGATCCAGTCCGCCGCGTCCTCCATCGCCTTGAACCGGCGGATGGCGTCCTTGGGAAAGCGCGTGGTGACGGTGGTGTGGGCGCCGTCGCGCAGCAGCCGCAGCGCGATGTACATGCCGATCTTGGCGCGGCCGCCGGTGAGCAGGGCGCGCTTGCCGGTGAGGTCGGCGCGGGCGTCGCGCTTGGCCCGGTTGGTGCGGGCGCAGTCGGGACAGAGCTGGTGGTAGAAGTAGTCGACCTCGACGTAGCGGCTCTTGCAGGTGTAGCAGGAGCGCGGGCGCTGGAGTATGCCCGCGATCCTGCCCTCCCCGACCTTGGAGGAGGGCAGCAGGCCCTCGGTCTCGTCGTCGATGCGCTCGGCGGAGCCGGTCGCGGTGGCCTCGGTGACGGCGCGGTCGTGCGCGGTCTTGGCGGCGCGGCGCTCCTGGCGGCGGCGCTGCTTGACCGTGCGGTAGATGGCCGAGGTGGCCCGGCGCACCGTGATCGCGTCGGGGTGGTCGACCTCAAGGGTGTCGAGCTCCTCCAGCACGCTCAGGCAGACGGCCAGCCGCTCGGGGTCGATACCCGGCCCGTAGACCACCTCGTCCATGGCCGCGGAGGCCATGGAGCCGTCCTCTGTCACCGTCATCGCGCTGCCGCTTCCCTGATCACCCGCACGGCGCGCCGACTCGCGCCCACTGTCGAACGAGGAATTTTACGGAGCGCAGGGCCCGCCGCCAAACCCGGTCGCCCCGGCACGGACAGTGACACCGGGGCACCGCACCGGGGACTGTCGCAGGGGCGAGCGGGCGGGGGGCTCCTCAGGCCGCGCAGGCGATCAGCAGCGTCTCCAGTTCGGCCGACACCGCGTGGGCGAAGCGGTCCAGGTCCGGGACGGCGCGGGCGTCGGCGACCAGGCCGTAGTGCACACGGCCGCGGTACGTCGAGATCGCCACCGCGAGGGACTGGCCGGGGGCGAGGGGAGCCAGGGGGTACACCTCGGCCAGTTCGTGGCCGCCGAGGCGCAGGCCCAGTGACGGCATCGGCACGCTGGTGACGAGGATGTCGAACCAGAGGCGGGCGGCCTGGCCGACCAGCGGGCCGCCGAGGCGGTGGCCGAGGGCGGGGACGTGGTCGGCGAGCAGCGCGACCGCGCCGGCGCCCCGGTCGGGCCCCGCGTCCTTGTGGCGGACCATCGCCGTGCGCACCGTGTCGAGGCGGCCGAGGGGGTCGGACTCCCCCACAGGCAGCGGTATCAGATAGCCGGAGAGCCGGTTGCCCTGGGGGTGGGCGGTGCGCGGGCGGCGCCGCGAGACGGGGATGAGGGCCCGGGGCGCCACGCCCCGGGTGGACTCGCCGCGCTCCTCCAGCCAGCGGCGCAGGGCACCGGCGACGACGGCGATGAGGACGTCGTTGACCGTGCCGCCCACGGTCTTGCGCACCCGGTGCACGTCGTCGATGTCGAGGACCACCCCGGCGGTGCGGCGCGTGCCGCTCGGGGTGGAGGTCAGCGCCGAGGAGGGCCGCATGCCGAGCGTGGAGCGGGCGAGGGAGGCGCCGATGTCCAGGGCGCGGCCCGCGTCGGACAGGACGCCCCGGACCAGCCCGGGGAGCAGACCCGGCAGCCGGCGGACGTCCGACAGCAGTCCGCGGGGCGGCTCGATGGCGCGCGGCGCCCGCGCGGGCAGGTCCACCGGGTCGAGGACACCGGCGGCGAGCCCCAGCGCGCGCAGCCCGTCGGCGAGGGCGTGGTGGAACGTGAACAGCACCGCGAAGGACGTGCCGTCCTCGCCGGGCAGCACATGCGCCTCCCAGGGCGGCCTGCCCCGCTCCAGCGGGCGTTCCATCAGCCGGCCGGCGGCCGCGTGGAAGTCGGCGGTCGGGGCGTGCAGCCGTACGTGGTTCAGCGGGTCGAAGTCCGGGTCGGTCTCGCGGACGGCGGCGCCGAAGGCGAGCGGTTGCCACACGTCGCGGATGCGCAGGCGGAGTCCGGGGACGGCGGCGGCGCGGGCGGCGAGCAGGTCGGCCGCGTGGGCGCCGGCGGTGGGTGAGTGGGCGCCGAAGACGCCGAGCGCGCCGAGGTGCATGGGATGCCGGTCGGACTCGATGTTCCAGAACGCCAGGTCGAGGGGAGCGAGCAGATCGGGAGTCAAGGGCTTGCCTCACGCATCGACGACGGGGGACCTGCGATCAATCGCAGTCAACGCAGTGAATCCCTGTCACCCGATTACGGTCAAGTACGATCGGGCTACGCTCAGTTAACGACAGGTTAAGTCCCGCCCCTCGATCGGGGGCGGGACCATGGCCAACGCCGGATCACCTCAGGACGGGCTGCGCCGCCCCGGGTGACGTACCCCACTCAGACGGGCGCGAGCCGACCGTGAACGCGAGCGAGCGCATCGCACGCAGTGCGTCGTTCGTCACATAGGTCCGCCCGTGCGCGCGGCCGTCGGTGCGGACGGACTGGATGTAGCGGTCGGCCGCCGAGGTGCCGGGCGCGGTGATCGTCAGGTGTCCGCTCGGCCAGTAGCGCCGGTCCAGGGTGAGGTCGACGCGGTCGAAGACGGGGGTGGACAGGCCCCAGGTGCCGTAGCCGGGCTGGATGGGGAACAGGCCGATGGACGACAGCACGTTCCAGGCGGACATCGTGCCCAGGTCGTCGTTGCCGGCGATGCCGCCGGGCTCGTCGGTGAACAGGGTCAGGGCGGCGTGCACCACGTCGGTCGTCTTCCAGGGCTGGCCGGTGGCGAGGTAGATGTACGGCGCGGTGAGGTCGGGCTCGTTCATCGGGTTGTACTTGGTGGCGTTGTAGTAGTCGTACGCGTCCCCGTGCACCCACCCCTCGCGTGCGGTCGTCGCCGGGTCGGCCAGCAGCTTGTCGTAGACGAAGAAGGAGTCGAGGCGGTCGTTGGCCGCGTGCTCGCCGCCGATGAGCTTCACCATGCCGGGCACGTCCTGCGGGACGAGCCACTGGTACTGCCAGGCGGTGCCCTCGTGGAAACCGGTGCCCTTGGCCGGGTCGGCGGAACCGTAGAAGGCGCCGGAGCCGTCGCGGGCGCGGAAGAAGCCGGTCGAGGGGTCGAAGATGTTCCGGTAGTTCTGCCCGCGGGCGGCGTACCGGGCCGCGTCCCCGCCGTGCCCGAGACCGCGCGCCATCTGCGCCAGCATGGCGTCGGCGAGCGCGTACTCCAGGGTGACGGAGGCCCCGTGGTGGTAGTCCGAGTCGCCCATCTTGGCCAGCGGGCGGTTCCAGATGTAGGGGGCGAAGCCGTGCGCGAGGTAGTCGGCGTTGGCCTCCCGGCCGATGCCCGGGTACGCGGCGGGCGGCACGCCGTCGGCGTTCTTGCGCAGCGCCCGGTAGGCCCGCTCCTCGAAGCCCCTGAGCAGCCCCGCCTGGTACGCCGTGGTCAGGAACGGGGTGACCGGGTCGCCGCTCATCACGTTCGTCTCGACCGGTCCGTAGCCCCACTTGGGCAGCCAGCCGCCGTCCTCGTCGACCGCGACCAGCGAGCGGGCCATGTCCCGTGCCTCGCGCGGCGCGAGCAGGGCGAGCAGCTGCACCTGGGTGCGGTAGGTGTCCCACAGCGACCAGTTCTGGTAGTACGTGAACCCGTCGGCGTGGTGGATGCGGCCGTCCCAGCCGGTGTAGCGGCCGTCGGTGTCGTTGCCGGTGTTGGGCGCGAGGAACGAGCGGTACAGCGAGGAGTAGAAGGTGCGGCGCAGCGTGTCCGTGCCGCCCCGGACGTGGACGGCGGCGAGCCGCCTCTCCCATGCCGCGCGGGCCGCCTCGCGCACGGCGCCGAAGGACCGGCCGCCCTCCGCGGCGAGGTTGCCGGCCGCGCCGCGCGCGTCGACGTACGACAGGGCCGTGGTCGCCTCGACCGTACGGTCCTTTCTCGTGTCGAAACGGACGTAGGCGCCGCCGGGGCCGCTGCGGGAGCCCGGGGTGACCTGCTTGCCGTCCCAGGTGCCGTAGGCGGTGAAGGGCCGGCTGAAGCGCGTGACGGTGTAGACGGTGTAGGGGCGGGTGTCCCGGCAGAAGCCCCGGCCGGTGATCGCGGTGCGCACGGTGTGGTCGTCCAGGATCTCGACCGTGCTGGAGACCGCCTTGTGCAGCGACTGGGCCGCGTTCAGCAGGACGTTGGCCTTGTCGGTGGCCGGGAAGGTGTAGCGCTGCACCCCGGTGCGCGGGGTCGCGGTCAGCTCGGCGCGGATGCCCGAGGAGAGGCCGACGCGGTAGTAGCCGGGGCTCGCCGTCTCGTCGCGGTGCGCGAAGCCGGTCGCGTACGTCGTGTAGTCCGTCTGCGTCACGTCGCCGGTGGTCGGCAGCACGGGCAGGTCGCCGCCGATACCGCAGCCGACGCCCGAGAGATGAACCAGCGAGAAGCCGCGGATGCGCGCCTGCGTGTAGTCGTAACCGGAGAAGTGCCCGGTGTCCGGGGAGAGCTGCACCATGCCGAAGGGCACGGCCGCACCGGGGAACGTGTTGCCCTCGTCCTGGCTCCCGATGAAGGGGTTGACCAGATCGGTGAGGTGGCCGTCGGTCCGCCCGGCGGCGCCCGAGGCGGGGGTGGCGATCAGCGTGGACGCTGCCATCACCCCGGCCAGGCACAGCCGTGTGCGCCGGGTCCCTCTCATGTCGCATGACCTCCGCAGGTTCGACGTCGTTCCCTGCATCCTGAAGGGCGAACGACTCAAACCCGGGCATTCCATGGACGTCACGCCCGTCGCGTCGCGATCGGGGTCACACGCACGAGTGGTGACGGAAGGTCAGTTCGCGTTCGCCCCGTCGGGATCCGGTCCGGCGTCCTCGATCTCCAGCAGACCGGCGGCCGTCGCGTCCAGTTCCCGCCGGTCGAGCTCCCGCAGGAAGGGAAACAGGGCGCCGCGGTCACGGCAGGCCCGCGCGAGGTCGGCCTGGAACGCGGGCCGGCGCTTGAGGAAGCCGGGGCGGCGGAACCTCAACCGCAGGCGGTCCACAGGCCGTTCCGAGCCCAGGACGAGTTCCCCGACCGGGCTCAGCCGCTCGGAACCGCATATCGCGCATCGCATGGCGCGCGGCGTAGCCCGACGGGGTCTCAGGACACCCGCTGTCCCTTCCCCAGCGCGATCACGCCGCCCGACGAGACCGTGTACAGCTCCGCGTCCCGGTCCGGGTTGACGCCGATCGTCGCGCCGGGCGGGACCTCCACGTTCTTGTCCAGGACCGCGCCGCGCACCACCGCGCCCCGCCCGATGCGCACGTTGTCGTGCAGGACCGAGCCCTGCACCACCGCCCCGGGATCGACCCGGACGCCCGGGGACAGCACGGACCGGGTGACCTGGCCCCGGATCAGGCAGCCCGCGCTGATGATGGACTCGCTCGCGATGCCGCCCGCGCTGAAGCGGGCCGGGGAGAGCTGGCCGGAGTGGGTGTAGATCGGCCACTGCCGGTTGTAGAGGTTGAAGGCGGGGCGCTCGGCGATGAGGTCCATGTGCGCCTCGTAGTAGGCGTCCAGGGTGCCCACGTCCCGCCAGTAGCCCTGGTCGCGGGTGGTCTCGCCGGGCACGTGGTTGTCGCCGAAGTCGTACAGCTGTGCCTCGCCGCGCGTGGTGAGCCGGGGAAGGATCGAGCCGCCCATGTCGTGCACGGACTGCCCGTCCTCGGCGTCCCGGTGCAGCGCCTCGACGAGGACCTTGGTGGTGAAGACGTAGTTGCCCATCGAGGCGAAGACCGTGTCCGGGGCGTCCGGGAGGCCGGGAGGGTCGGCCGGCTTCTCCAGGAAGCGGCGGATCGTACGGCCGTCCGAGCCGGGCGTGATGACGCCGAACGCCGGGGACTGCGCGCGCGGCACCCGGATGCCGGCCACGGTCACCCCGGCGCCGCCCTCGATGTGCTGCGCGAGCATCTGCCGCGGATCCATCCGGTACACGTGGTCGGCGCCGAACACCGCGACGTACTCGGGCTGTTCGTCGTGCACGAGGTTCAGGGACTGCAGGATCGCGTCGGCGCTGCCCAGGTACCAGCGCGGGCCGAGGCGCTGCTGGGCCGGGACCGGGGTGACGTAGTTGCCGAGCAGGCTGGACATCCGCCAGGTGGTGGTGATGTGCCGGTCCAGCGAGTGCGACTTGTACTGGGTCAGCACGCAGATGCGCAGCACGTCGGCGTTGACGAGGTTGGACAGCACGAAGTCGACGAGGCGGTAGGTGCCGCCGAAGGTGACCGCGGGTTTGGCGCGGTCGGCGGTGAGCGGCATCAGTCGCTTGCCCTCCCCGCCCGCCAGCACGATCCCGAGCACGGAAGGCCCTCCACGACGCATCGCCGCTCCCCTCACCCTGGTAGAACCATGGATGCCCGCAGCCCGGCGGGCTCAAGCCCCCTTGAGGATCTCCTCGTACAGCGCGGCGGTGCGCCGGGCCACCGCGTCCCAGCCGAACTCCCCCACCGCGCGCACCCGTCCGGCCTCCCCCATCCGCCGGGCCGCCGCCGGATCGCCGAGCACACTGTCCAGCGCGCGGGCCAGACCCTCCTCGAAGCCCTCGTCCACGTCCACCAGCAGGCCGGTACCGCCGTCCGCCACCACCTCGGGGATCCCCCCGACCCGGGAGGCCACGACCGGCGTGCCGCACGCCATCGCCTCCAGGTTGACGATGCCGAGCGGCTCGTACACCGACGGGCACACGAACACGGCGGCGTGGCTGAGGAGTTGGACGATTTCCGTGCGCGGCAGCATTCGCGGGATCCAGAACACGCCCGCACGGGTCCGGCTCACCGCCTCGAACAGCTCCCGGAACTCGCGGTCGATCCCGGGGGTGTCGGGGGCTCCCGCGCACAGCACGACCTGGGCACCCGGATCGATGTCCCGTACGGCGCGCAGCAGATGGGGCACGCCCTTCTGGCGGGTGATCCGGCCGACGAACAGGACGTAGGGCCGGGTGGGGTCGATGCCGTGCCGCAGCAGGGCGTCGGTGCCGGGGTCCGGGCGGTACAGGCGGGTGTCGATCCCGTTGTGCACGACGTGGACCCGCGCCGGGTCCAGCGCCGGATAGCAGCCGAGGATGTCCTCGCGCATGGCGCCGGACACGGCGATCACCGCGTCGGCGGCCTCGACGGCGGTGCGCTCGGCCCAGCCGGACAGCGCGTAACCGCCGCCCAGTTGCTCCGCTTTCCAGGGGCGCAGCGGCTCCAGGGAGTGCGCGGTGACCACGTGCGGGACGCCGTGCAGCAGCCCCGCGACATGGCCGGCGAGGCCCGCGTACCAGGTGTGGGAGTGGAGCAGTTCGCGGCCCTGAAGCGCGGCGGCCATCGACAGGTCCACGGAGAGGGTGCGCAGCGCGTCGTTGGCGCCGTCGAGCGCGGACCAGGACCGGTGGCGTACGACACCGACCCCGCGGCCTTCGCCCCAGCAGTGCACCTCCAGGTCCACCAGGGAGGCCAACTCCCGTGCCAGGAACTCCACATGGACACCGGCGCCGCCGTACACGTCCGGGGGGTACTCCCGGGTCAGCAGTCCCACTCGCACCCGACAACCCCCTCGTCCCGGCAGCAGCTTCCCCTCATGGTCGCCCGGATGCGGCCCCCGGGGAAGAGCGCGGAGGCCGCGTGAAGCAGCAGTCGCCGCAGACCCCGCCGCCGGGCACGCGGTAGTACAGGCAGCAGCTGCGGCGGCGGAACGCGGTACCGGTGCGGGTGCCGGTGGGGCGCAGCAGGGGGTGGGCGAAGAGCTCGTCGGTCAGGGCGCGGGTCCGCCCGGCCACGTCGGCGCGGCCGTGCGCCCGGGCCCAGCGGTCCAGTTCCCGGGCCGCCCCCGCGAGCGCGGAGCCCGCGTTGCCCCACAGCAGCCCGGCCGCGATGCCGTAGCGGGCGGTCAGGGTCCGCGCCAGGGGCTCCAGATGCCCGTGCAGCACGGCGGTGACGAGGTCGGGGTCCCCGGGCAGCGGACGGACCCCGGCCAGCCACATGTCGTCGGGAGCGGATCCCAGGGGGTCCCAGTGCAGCAGGCGGGGGGCGAGGTCGGGCAGCCTGCCGTACCGGGCGGCGCAGCCGAGGGCCGTCGACCACAGCCGGGCGGCCAGGCCCTGCTGCGCGACGGACACGGCGACCCGCGGTTCGGGGGCCCGCAACCGCCCCGCGACCAGGGCGATCCGTGCGGCGAGGGGGTCGCGGTGACCGTCCGGGGGTGGCGTCGCGTACGCGTCGGCGAGCGTCGTCGGCGGCGCCGCTGCGGCGGTGCGCAGGACGAAGAAGCCGCCGAGCGGGCGGAGGGCGGCGAGTTCGGGGTCGAGGTCCACGACAGACAGTGGTACCAGGGACACCCGTCCCAAGGATGATCAGGTCACGGCCGTACTCCATCGGCAGTAGGACGCATTGAGTGCTCAGGTACGACGACGGGAACGGCCCGGACGGGCAGAGTGTTCGCCATGGAAGCCGACCGTACGCCGCACCGGGCTCCGGGCCCCCGCCTGCCGCAGTGGAGACGCCGATGAGTGCCCTCGCGCTGTCCGTGCTGCTGTCGGTGGTGTCCGCCCTCGCCTACGCGGGCGGCGCGATCGTGCAGGAGCAGGTGGCGGTCTCCTGCCCGGACAGTGCGTACATGCCGCTGCGCCGCCCGAGTTGGTGGGGGGCGCTGGCACTCAACGGTCTCGGCGGCGTCCTGCACGTGGTGGCGCTGGCCTACGGTCCGCTCAGTCTCGTCCAGCCGCTCGGCGCGCTGACCATCGTCTTCGCGCTGCCGATGGCGGCGCTGTTCGTCGGCCGCGGGGCCGGGGCGACCGCCTGGCGCGGCGCCGTCATGGCCACGGTGGGCCTCGCCGGTCTGCTGTCCCTCGTCGGCTCCACCGACACCCACTCCCTCGACACGGCCCAGCGGATCACGGTGGTGCTGGTCACCGGCGGCGCGACCGCGGGGCTGACGCTCGCGGGGCTCGCCGCCCATCGGCACCCGGCGGTGCGCAGTGTGCTGCTCGCCACGGCGTCCGGCATCGCCTTCGGCATGTCGTCGGTGTTCACCAAGGCGGTCGCCGAGGACTGGACCCGCGGCATCGACCTCCACGACCTGCCCTCGCTCGCCGTGATCGTCGTGTTCGCCGGCGCGGGCGTGGTGCTCTCCCAGGCCTCCTACCGGGGCGCCGGGCTCGCCGCCCCGCTGGCCACGCTGACCGTGGTCAACCCGGTGCTGGCGGCCGCCGTCGGCATCCTGATGTTCGGCGAGACGTTTCGCTACGGCGGTGTGGGCAGCGGACTCGCCATCAGCTGCGGCGTGGTCGCGGCGGGCGGTCTGGTCATGCTGACGACCGAGCGGATCGCGCGCACGGGCCCGCCCGCGGCGGGGGACACCCCGACGCCGGGTGCGGGCCCGGAGGCGGCGGCGGAAGCGCCGGCGGGCCTGCCCCCGCAGCGCGTGCCGGTGCCGGGCGAGGCGGAGCCGCCCGTGCCCGCCGAGGACGGCGCCGGGCCCGACGCGCCGGCCGGGCCCGACCTGCTGGTGCCGGCCCGGGTCCGCCCCGTCGACCCGGCTCCCGGGGCGGAGCCGGCCGCGGGCGGCGGGGCGGACAGCGAGAGCGGCGAGCCGCCCGGCCCGCCCGCTGGCCGCGTGTTCCCCGTGACGTACACGGCGTCGGTGGCGGCCGCGGCCGCCACCGACGTGTCGCTGCCGGTCCTCCACCCGAACCGGTTCGGGGCTCAGATGCTGACGCCGCCCGCCCGCAGATAGGCGAGCGGGTCGATGTCCGTGCCGAATTCGGGTCCGGTCCGCATCTCGAAGTGCAGGTGCGGACCGGTGACGTTCCCGGTCGCTCCCGACCGGCCGATGCGCAGGCCGGCGGTGACGCTCTGCCCGATCCGCACGGCGATCGCCGACAGATGGCCGTACTGGCTGTAGCGGCCGTCGGCGTGCCGGATCACCACCTGGTAGCCGTAGGAGCCGCCCCAGCCCGCGGCCACCACCTGTCCGGCCTCCACGGCCTTCACGGAGGTGCCGGTCGGCACGAGGAAGTCGACGCCGGTGTGGTAGCCCTTCGACCAGTGCACGCCGGCCACCCGGTAGCCGGTGCCGATCGGGGCGTCGACCGGGGCGACGAGCGTACGGCCCGTGCGCGTGGTCCGGTGCGGGGCGCTCGTGTGCTCCGAAGGGGCTTTCCGCTTCGGGGACTTGGTCCCGGGGGCGGCCGTGCCGTGCAGGCTGAGCCGCTGGCCCGGCAGGATCAGGTCGGGGTCGGCGCCGATGGTCCGGCGGTTGCCGGCGTAGAGCCCGCGCCAGCCGCCGCGCACCTGGTGGTCCCGCGCGATGCCGGAGAGCGTGTCGCCGTGCACCACCGTGTACATCTCGGCGCGGCCGGCCCGCGACTGCGGGGTGGTCTGGGGCGTCACGTCCCGTACGGACGCCTTCCTCCCGGCGCCCTCCCCGCTGCTCTTCCCCGTGCTCCTCTGCTCGGCGGGAACCGGGCGTGTCGCGGCGCCGTCCGTGTGGGCACCGGGCTCGGCGTCCGCGCGGTCCAGTCCGGCCCGCACCGAGCAGACCGGCCAGGCGCCGGGCCCCTGGGCGTCGAGGACCCGCTCGGCGACGGCCATCTGCTGCTCGCGGCTCACGAGGTCGGCGCGCGGCGCGTACCGCGTGCCGCCGTACGCCTCCCAGGTGGAGCGGGTGAACTGGAGCCCGCCGTAGAAGCCGTTGCCGGTGTTGATGCTCCAGTCGCCGCTGGACTCGCAGGCGGCGACCTTGTTCCAGGTGGAGGCGTCGGCCGCGGCCGCGGTGCCGGCGGCGACCAGCGGGATCGCGAGTCCGGCGCCGCCCGCCGTGACGGTGAGTGAGGCGCGGTTGATCCTGTTCGGCTGGTACCGGCGATGCCGGCCGCGTACGGCCATGTCCGAATTCCCCTCGGCATGCGTCAGGAGGGGCAAAACTAAGCGCGGCGAACAGGCCATGACAAGACGGAAAACCGGCCTTTCCCGCCCCTCAAGTGGCCGGGAACCGGCCCCACTTGGCCTGTTCCGCGAAGGACTGAGGCTTCCGGCCCCGTCGCCGCGTACTCACGCCTGGCGGGTCTCATGTGCGCTCGCCAGGTCGGCAGGTCAAGATGGGCGAGGACCCGTACTGACGGAGCCGTAGTCACGAGGCAACCAGGAAGCAGGCGGCATGAGCACTTCAGCGCAGATCGGTGTCACGGGCCTCGCGGTCATGGGCCGCAACCTCGCCCGGAACTTCGCCCGCAACGGCTACACCGTCGCCGTGCACAACCGTACGGTGGCGCGGACCAAGGCGCTGGTGGAGGAGTTCGGCGGCGAGGGCGACTTCATCGCGGCCGAGACCGCCGAGGAGTTCGTCGCGGCGCTGGAGCGTCCGCGCCGCCTGGTCATCATGGTCAAGGCGGGCGGCCCGACGGACGCGGTGATCGAGGAGTTCGCGCCGCTGCTGGAGCCCGGCGACATGATCATCGACGGTGGCAACGCGCACTTCGCGGACACCCGGCGCCGCGAGAAGGCGCTGCGCGAGCAGGGCATCCACTTCGTCGGCATGGGCGTCTCCGGCGGCGAGGAGGGCGCGCTGCACGGACCGAGCATCATGCCGGGCGGCCCGAAGGAGTCGTACGACTCGCTCGGCCCGATGCTGGAGAAGATCTCCGCGAAGGCGGCGAAGGACGGCGCGCCCTGTGTGACGCATGTGGGCCCCGACGGCGCCGGGCACTTCGTGAAGATGGTCCACAACGGCATCGAGTACGCCGACATGCAGCTGATCGGCGAGGCGTACCAGCTGCTGCGCGATGTCGCCGGGTACTCCCCCGCCGAGATCGCGGACATCTTCCGCACCTGGAACCAGGGCCGTCTCGACTCCTACCTGATCGAGATCACGGCCGAGGTGCTGTCCCACGTGGACGCGGCGACCGGCAGGCCGTTCGTGGACGTCGTGGTCGACCAGGCCGAGCAGAAGGGCACCGGCCGCTGGACGGTGCAGATCGCGCTGGACCTGGGCGTGCCGGTGTCCGGCATCGCGGAGGCGGTCTTCGCCCGCTCGCTGTCCGGGCACGCGAAGCTGCGCGCGGCCTCGCAGGGGCTGACCGGCCCGAAGGCGGCGCCGCTGGGCAAGGCGGAGGCGGCCGCCTTCGCCGACCAGGTCGAGCAGGCGCTGTACGCGTCCAAGATCGTGTCGTACACGCAGGGCTTTCACGAGATCACCGCGGGCAGCGAGGAGTACGGCTGGGACATCGACCTCGGCAAGGTCGCGTCGATCTGGCGGGGCGGCTGCATCATCCGGGCGGCGTTCCTGGACCGCATCCGCGCGGCGTACGACACCCGCGCCGACCTGCCGAGCCTGCTGTCGGACGAGACGTTCGCCCGCGAGATCGCCGGCGCGCAGGACGACTGGCGCGACGTGGTGATCGCGGCGGTGCGCGAGGGCGTGCCGACGCCCGGCTTCTCGGCGGCGCTGGCGTACTACGACGCGTTGCGGGCGGAGCGGCTGCCCGCGGCGCTCACGCAGGGGCAGCGGGACTTCTTCGGGGCGCACACGTACCGGCGGGTGGACCGGGAGGGGGCGTTCCACACGCTGTGGGGCGGGGACCGGAGCGAGGTCCCGGCGTAGGTTGTCGCGCGCCCGAGGGGGCGGGAGGAAGTGGCGCGTTCGCGGCCGCGGTCGGGTCGTGACCGCTCGCGCCCACGCGGCGGAGCTCCCCTTGGTCGTCCCGCCCGGGGTTCTCACGTGAGCGGCGGACCGGGCTCGGGATTCGGGACCGGTTCCGGGCCCGGCGGGATCGGGGACGGTGCAGGCTCCGGCGGGACCGGGACCGGGGCCGGAGGCGGCGGGGGC